>JAPULR010000064.1 GCA_027294635.1 Chloroflexota bacterium
AGTACCTGGACCAGACGCTGGATTACATAATGTCCCACGATGGGGTGTGGCAGACTACCGCCGATGAGATCGCGGAGTACTACATCGCCCACTACTACGATGAGGCGGTGGCCCACGCCGCCGAGTTGAACAAGTAGGGCAGGAGGGAACCATGCCAGCGGAACGCCGATACGGGATGGACCACCAGCACTACGACTGGTCGCCGGTGGTAACGCGGGAAGCGCTGCGGTGGCCCAAGGGAGCCCGGGTGGCCCTCTGCGTCATCGTCAACCTGGAGCACCTGGAGTGGAGTCCAGCGGAGGGCAGCTTCCAGACGGCTACCCTCTACGACCGGCCCTTGCCTGATTACCGCAACTACTCCCACCGCGAGTACGGCCACAGGGTGGGCATTTTCCGGGTGCTGGACACACTGGAGAAGCACGGCATCAGGCCCACGGTGGCCATGGACGCCCTCACCGCCGAGAACTACCCATACCTGGTGAAGCACTGCCTCCAGCGGGGCTGCGAGATCATCGGCCACGGGATGTCGGTGAGCCGGATGATTACCAGTAAGATGTCGGAGGAAGAGGAGCGAAGGTATATTCGAGAGTCCATAGAAGCCCTTACCCACGCCACGGGCTCAGCTCCCAGGGGTTGGCTGGGGCCGGAGTACGGGGAGTCGGTCAGGACGCCCCAGCTGCTGGCGGAGGCGGGAATTGGCTATGTCTGCGACTGGGCCAACGACGAGCAGCCCTATGCCATGAAGGTGCCCCAGGGTGAGCTTTACGCCCTGCCCATCATGCTGGATATGGATGACGTGTTCGCTCTCAAGGAGCGACGCTTTCCCGTGGATGATTACGCCGAGTTGCTCAAGGAGGGTTTTGATACTATCTACGGTGACGCTACCGACAGTGGCCGCCTGCTGGTGTTGAACCTCCACCCCTGGCTCATCGGCCAACCCTTCCGCATCGGTTACCTTGACGATGCCCTGGGACACATGGTGCGACGCCAGGGGGTGTGGGCAGCCTCCGGTGGGGAGATCATAGATTGGTACCGGAAGCCCGGTTCAGCTTAAAAGTGTAGGAGGGTAGCACAATGGGCAAGGTTGCCATAAAGGGTGGTTGGGTGGTGGCCTGGGGCCAGGACGGCCACCAGGTTCTGGAGGGAGGAGTAGTGGTTACGGAGGGTGACCGTATCGCCTTCGTGGGGTTTCCAGATGACCCCGTCTGTCCCTCCGCCGACAGGGTCATAGACGCTGCCGGTAAGCTGGTATCGCCCGGGCTAATAAACCTCCACGCCATCGCCAACCTGGACCTTCAGGTGCTTCGGATGGATGGAAGGGGTGATGGGGCCTACCCCAAACCTCGGTCCTTTGTGATGAATCCCGACGCACCTTACATCCTCTCCGATGAAGATTTCCGGACCAGCGCCGAGTTCAGCGTGGCTACCCTCCTCAAGGGAGGCAGCACCACCTACGCCTCGGTTACTACCAGCGCCTCCAAGCGCTGGGAGGAGTCCATTGAGCCCTACGCCCTGGCGGAAGCGTCGGAGCGAATGGGCGCCCGGGCTTGGCTGGGCCACTTTTACCAGGAGGGGTGCTCCTACACCGAGCCCGACGGTACCACGCAGGTGGTATGGGACTCCCAGAAGGGCCAGGTGGCCATGGACCACGGCATCGAGCTGGTGAAGCACCTTCAGCAGCGAAACAGCCCTCTTCTTACGGGGTTCCTTTTCCCCGTCCGCACCGACCGCTGCTCCGACGATATGCTCAAGGAGACCATGCGGCAGTCTAAGCTCCTGGGCGGCGTGCACGTGCGGTCCCACTTCTCCGAGTACCTGTCGGAGTACCGGGAATTTAAGTCAAAGAATCCGAATCGCTCCATGGTGGAGTGGCTAAGGGACGTGGGATTTTTGGGGCCTCAGGTCTGCCTCACCCACGTGATGTATATCGCTGGGCACAGCGCCACCGGAGACCCTGCCGGCGACGACCTGGACATTCTGGCCAGCAGCGGCACCAACGTGTGCCACTGTCCCGTGGTCTTTGCCCGAGGTGGCACGGCCCTGGAGTCCTTTAGCCGATATCTTGCGGCGGGCATCAACATGGGCATTGGCACCGATACCTTCCCTCCCGACATGATAGAGGAGATGCGCATCGGTGCCTTGATTAACAAGGTGGTCGACAGGTCGCGAAGCGCCGGTGCCGTCCGGGACTTCTATAACGCCGCCACCATCGGCGGCGCTAAGGCTTTGGGGCGAGAAGACCTGGGACGCCTGGCTCCCGGTTGCACCGCCGACATCAGCATTTTTAACCTCTCAGGTCTGTCTAACGGCCCTATCGATGACCCCATGCGGACCCTGGTCCACGTCGCCAGCGGACGGGACTGCGATACGGTGATGGTAGGGGGCCGGGTGGTGGTGGAGGGTAGTCGTGTGGTGGGGGTAGACGAGGAGGAGCTGGCCCACCGCGCCAAGAAGGCCTGGCTAAAATACAAGGGCGGACTGGTCTCATGGGACCCGGCTGGCCGCCTAAGCGAGGATGTATTCTCGCCGTTATTGCCAATAGTACGTAGACAAGGTGGGTAGCGCGGTGAAGAGGGAGCGTCTAATGGGGCGTTTGACCGGGGAGTGGGAAGCGTTTCAGAAGTCCTTTGGAGACCTGCCCAGCGACGTTCTTTTGGAGCCGGGTGTGGTGGAACGGTGGTCCATTAGAGACCTGCTGTCCCACATTACCACCTGGGAGGAGGAGGCGTTGAAGGCCCTTCCCGTCATCTTGGAAGGCAAACCCCTGCGTCGATACTCCACCCTCTACGGTGGCATCGATGCCTTCAACGCCCAGACGCATGAGCGGAAGCGAGGCTATCCCTTGGATCAGGTCCTCCAAGAGTTGGCAGGTACCCACCGGCGTCTGTTGGCTTTTGTAGAGAACGTATCGGACAGCGCCTTTACTACGGAGAACCGCCTCCTGCGACGCCTGAGGCAAGACACCTACGCTCATTACCGAGAGCATGCGGCCCACATCTCGGCGTGGCGGAAGAAAAAGGGCTTCTGAACAGGAGAGTTTCTCCCTTTCCACCAGGCAAGCAAGAGACGAGAATCCAAGCTTTTTGTATGTGTCGGCAGCGATGCTACTTACCCTGTGGAGGACTGGTCGAGGGTGGGCCGCCGGTTGGAGGTGGAGTTCCCCGCTAGTGAGCGCTTCGGTGACCGATGGAGTGGGCCATAGGAGTTCTACTCAAGGCGTTGAGAGCCACCGCTCCCCCGCCGCTGGCGATAGCCTGTTTTACCCCCAGCCAGGTCGCCCCGGTTGGGTAGCTGGCGGCTGTGGGGCAGGCAGTCTTGACGCAGTCCTTTAAGTGCGAATTTGTGGTGGAGCCAAATTGAGGTCTATACTGGACTAGAAAAAGGGCTTGGCGTTGCCTGAAATAAGATGAAGGGAGGCACCTATGGAGGCCCCGGAAAGGGTACAAATAAACAGCCTTGGCGATTATCTTGAGGTAATGAGCAAGGCGGTCTTTCAGACAGGCATATCCTGGCGTGTTGTGGAGTCCAAGTGGCCCGAAATCCGGGAAGCACTTCATGGATTCGATCCGGAAGTAATCGCTGATTTCACCGAACCGGAGCTGGACGCTTTGGGGCAGGATAAACGGGTTATCAGGAACCGGCGTAAGCTTGAGGCCATAGTGGGAAACGCCCGCAGGATGCTGGAGTTGGACAAAAGCCACGGGGGCTTTCGGAACTATCTCCGCTCCCACGATAGCTTTGAAGATACGGTCAAAGACCTGCGTAAACAGTTCAAGTTTCTAGGCGAAACGGGCTCCT
>JAPULR010000065.1 GCA_027294635.1 Chloroflexota bacterium
CTGATTGCTACTATCACCATCGCAGTACTAGGTACCCGAGTACGTCCTGCATGGTTTTTCGTCAGTGCTGGCATAGGCTACGGACTCGGGATTTTGGCACTCTCCCAGCTTTCGTGGTTTCCTGGTGCTGCACTCAACCTCGGTATTATCGGCGCCTTCCATGTGGTCTTCAGCACAATGAGTATAACCTTGGTACAAACCCTTACAGCAGATCAGTTTCGGGGCAGGATTATGGGCATCCAACAGCTTAGCTGGGGCGCTACAGCGGTTGGAGGGGCGGTGATGGGCGCCATGGCGGAGGCATGGGGAGTGGCCTTCGCCCTGAGTCTTGGCGGCCTGATACTGGCCGTTGCCACTGTAGCGATAGCCGCAGTATCGCTCCGGGGATCCAACACTAGGGAAATAGAGGCTCATCCCGAACCGACGGTCTAGGGGACTTCGATGGGTTAGATATCCGCGTCCAAAAGGCTCACCTGCAGACGATACTGAAATCCGCCTATGTTCGTCGGAACGGGAGGGATTGAGGTGGGGTACGTGGACAGTCCTCCAGGGCGTCGTTGGGGTTCCACCGTGCTCAAGTCACCCTGGCTAAGTTTGTGGATGGATCCTTCGAACTTATCCCCAACGTAGATGTCAAGCCCGCTGGAGGGCCTGAATTGGGAGGAGATTGTGGCCATTCGCAGCCATTACGGCCTGAACGCGATGCCGGGAGACTGAATCTCGAAAAACCGTTGACCTGCATAATATAGGTAGTTACATACCTATATTATGCCTGGATCGAAGACCCCCTTGAAAATATAGATACATATGTTCTAGATAGGCGTCCGTAGTTTGACGTACCGATCAATCGTCGATCCGGTGGAATCGCAGAATTCCGCAATTTCGGCATAAAACGGCCCCTCAGATGAACTGAGATGGCCGGAGAAGATCCGGCCTTCCGAGGGGTAGTTTACTACGCTTTTCACCCACTAGAGGGCCTGAGATGGCCGTCTCAATCGGGAACAACCATCCAAGCGTGACTCCATCGGCTTAGCTTGATGGCCTTCTGCCGTCCGGTCGCAATTCGCCAAGTGATGGTATGGGGCGAACGTCCTACAAGGCGAGCGTACTGCCCTCTACGCATTAGTCTGAAGGTTCTGGTTATATTGATACCTTGAGTACCCAAACCTGCGTGAGCCCAAAAAGTTCTGGGGAATATCGGACGTTCCCGTTCTGGTGGAGCCGGCCCGGGAGCTGAACCGGGCCCTGTCCCAGCTTTCCACCATCCTTGAGCTTTCAGGCAACCCCATCGCTGTGCTGGAGGGTGTGGAGGAAGCGCGGGACATCGCCGTGGAGCCGGGGGCGGTGTGGGAGCTTCCGGAGCGAGCCCGGGCCTATCTGCTGGACCTGCTTCAGGGAGGTGGGGTGAAGCTTCATACCGACTATATTGAGCTGATCTACAAGGCCCTCCACGACCTGTCCGAGGCGCCCAGGGTGAGCTTTGGCGATAACCCCCAGAGCCTCTCAGGAGTGGCCCTGGAGATGCACCCCTTGTTGCAGCGTGTGCACCGCAAGCGGCTGATACGGGCCTCGGTGTACCGCCGCCGCGCTGAGATGATGCTGCGCATTTTGGAGCAGCGACGCGGCGTGAGCTTTGGGCCTCTGTGGGTCCGGGTGCAGTGGGGGCCGGTGCTTCCCCAGGACCGTTCCCGGCTGGTGCAGCAGGAGCGGACTCTGGTGGAGGCGGGGCTTCACAGCCGCCGCAGGGCCATGGAGGAGCTGGGGGTGGCCGACCCCGAGGGGGAGATGTCCCAGATTCAGCAGGAAGCGACGGAGGTTACCGGCGTAGCGATGGGTAGGAACGGGAGGGAGTAGGGGAAGCACGTCTAATCGTAGCTATTCAGTAGAAACTTATGCGGAGGCGCTATGGAAGAGCAAGAGACCGTGGAAGTAGTAGAAGAAGAGCGAAAGGATCCAGATACCCAACCCGAGGAGGCTGAAGTCGAGACCGATCAGGAGGATGCCGAGGCCCTTAAAGCAGCTTTGGCGGCAAAAGAGAGGCACATTGCAGAGCTAGAGGGTCAGGCAGCCGACCTGGAGCAGCGGGTTCAGGAGCAGGAGGCTCTGCGCCAGGAGGCTGAAGAGAAGCTGGCCAGTGTCCAGGAGGCCCTGATTCAGGCGGTGGCGAGGTACCGCAGCGTGCTGCTAACCTCGGCGCCGGAGGCCCCCGAGGCCATGGTCCAGGGTGAGACCGTTGACGAGCTTGATGAGTCTTTTGCCCAGGCCAAGGAGCTGGTGCAGCACATCAAGGACCGCGTCGAGGCCAGCCTGGCCCGAGAGCGGGTGCCTGTGGGCTCGCCCACCAGGAGCGGCCTTGATTTCTCCTCACTATCGCCCCGGGAGAAGATCCTAAACGCCCTGTCCCAGCGATAGCGGGGTGTTGCCGGACTGTGGTAACTGCGTTGACAGTCCTCTAGTGTATGCCTACCATTGGTCTTCCTTGAATCGGCAGATGGGCTGGCGCAAAGCATCTGGATCAAGGGGCCAAGAACTAGGGTGCACGAAGGTATGGACGTAAAATTCGCGGCGACCTCAAGACCGGGGGCGCCTCAAGACCTGGTCCAGTGGGTGAGAGAGGCGGAAGACCTGGGATATGACCGCATCGGCATCGCCGATTCCCCGGCCCTGTATCGCGAGGCCTGGGTTTCCGTAACCCAGGTTGCGCTGAACACCAGCAAAGTCCCGTTTGGGCCGTGGGTCACCAACCCTGTGACCCGGCACCCCGTCGTAACCGCCAGCGCCGCCGCGGCCGTGGATGAGCTGGCGCCGGGGCGGGTCTGCATCGGTATAGGCTCCGGAAACAGCGGCGTGTACAACGCAGGCCGCAAAGCCTCGTCGGTGGCGGCTCTGAGGGAATACGTCCTGGCCCTCAGAGCCCTTCTTGAGGAAGGCGAGGCTGTCTACCAGGGCGGACCGGCGCGGTTGAGGTGGGCCAAGAAGCCCATTCCCATATACATGGCGGCCCACGCCGAGAGATCTCTTCGGCTGGCTGGTGAAGTGGCCGACGGTGTGGTTATCGGAGCAGGGACAACACCGGAGGTGGTCAAGGGGTCTCTGGAAGCCCTGGCCGATGGAGCCCGTTCGGCGGGAAGAGATACCAGGGACATCGACGTATGGTGGTCGGTCCCCTTCAACCTTCGCATGTCGGAGCGAAGTGCTCTGGACCCCCAGGGTGGCCCTGCCAGAGAGGCCAACTACTTAGCCCGCTTCACCCTGGAGGGCAAGTTCATTCCTGAGCAGCACAAGGAAGGTATCAAGATGCTGGCGGCGGCCTACGACTTGACCACCCATGGTAGACCGACATCGGAACAGCTTGAAAGGTATGATCGGCTGGCACAAGACCTCGGAGTCAGAGACTATCTCCTGGAAAGGTTCGGTGGCATCAGCGGCACTCCCGACGAGTGCATCGAGAAGTTGAAGCGTAACGCCGAGATGGGTGTTACCCAGTACAGCATTAACCTGCCGGACTCGGATAGACCAGCGCGCCTGCGGCGGATGCGGAAGTTGGTTATATCTAAACTTTAGTTCTTAAGTGCAAGTTACAAGTAATTCATCATGGATCAAATCACTGAGAATCGAAAGCGCATGGTTAGGCAGCTACTTGAGAATGCTGACAAAGAATCGCTTGAGATAAGAGTTGAGAGATGGATAAAAAGTGGGAGTTACTATTCTGAAGAAACCCCTACCATCATTGACCTATTTTTTGACGAAGCTTTTGATATGTATGTTCATGGAAATTTCCTTTGTACGATCCTCATCTCCGCAACAATCGTGGAATCATTGTTATTAGAGCAAACTAGGGCTAAACCAGGCACTAAATTCAAAAAGCTTAACAAACTTGCATTAAATTCCAATTTGATAAAACAAGACGAGTTTATGGAGATTGATTCTCTAAGGATATTGCGAAATTCTATTAGTCACGCTATTCAAAGTAAATTAGCCAAGTATGCTCAAAGAGATCCTCGCCTTCCGCAATCCAAACTGATCGGCTTTAAAGAAACCGATGCCATGTACCAATATATTGAGGGACGATCCAAGAACCTTCTTGAGAACGACGCTTTGAAGTCTCTTTTCCTCTGTTTGGGACTCGTCAGGACCTTTTATATAACCCAGATGTAATAACTTCTTTAGATGTCCCAATCGTCCTTGCTGTCAAGCATCCTTAACTCATCGTGTTTTTGACCACAAAGTCCGCCAGGCGGTCCAGGGCCTTGCGAATATTCTCCTGGGAGTTGGCGTAGGAGAGGCGTATGTAGCCCTCGCCGTATTTGCCGAAGGAGGCGCCCGACAGCAGGGCCACCCCGGCCTCGTTGAGGGCTCGTTCTTGAAAGTCGTTGCTGGAGATGCCGGTGCCTTTGATGCTTGGGAATGCGTAGAAAGCGCCCTCGGGCTCGGGGCAGGTAACTCCAGGGATACTCCGCAACCCCTCTACAATGAGGTCACGACGGCGGCGGAACTCGTCAACCATCTCCCGTACGGGCTCCTGGGACCCTTCCAGGGCCTTAATGGCGGCCCGTTGGGGAAAAGAGGCGGGGCAGGAGACGCTATTGGCGGCCAGCATGACGATATGGGGCAGCACCCATTGAGGGAAGATGCCGTAGCCCAATCGCCAGCCGGTCATGGCGTAGGACTTGGAGAAGCCGTCGAGGATTATGGTGCGATCGAGCATACCGGGCAAAGAGGCGATGCTATGGTGCTCTCCGTGGTAGATGATGTCTTTGTAGATTTCGTCCGATAGAACAAGGATGTCTTCTCGGCCTTGGAGCAGTTGGGCTACTCTCTCCAGCTCCCCCCTGGTCATAATGCAGCCTGCGGGGTTATGGGGAGAGTTGAGGATGATTAGCTTGGTGTGGTCCGATACTTTGGAAGCCAGGTCCTCCAGGTCCAGATGGTAGCCCTCCTCCTTCAGAAGGCGCACGGGCACGGCTTTGGCGCCGCAGAAATTTATCATGGACTCATAGATGGGGAAGCTGGGATTGGGGTATAGCACCTCATCTCCAGGTTGGACTAGGGCCAAAAGGGTGAAGAATATGATGGGCTTGCCACCGGGGGTAACCACCACCTGCTCAGGACTAACCTGGATACCCCTTGTCAGGCTTACGTTTCTGGCGATGGCTTCTCTTAGCTCCGGCAGGCCAGCGGTAGGGCCGTAGTGGGTGTAGCCTTCCCTGAGGGCCTGAATCCCCGCCTCGACGATGTGGGTCGGTGTGTCGAAGTCGGGCTCACCAATCTCGAGGTGCACAATGTCGCGCCCCTGGGCCTCTAGCGCTTTGGCCTTGGCCAACACCTCAAAGGCCGATTCCATTTCAAGGTTGTTCATCCGGTCTGCTGCGAGCATGTGGTTCCTCACTTTTGGAGTCCGCTCATTCTTAGCAGACCTCAGAGGCAAACGCAATGCACTGCTAATCTAATCGGTTTATAAAGGTGGTAATATGGGATGGAATAGCCGCTGAAGGTGTTTCGTTATGGAAACTAGCGACGTAGTGATAGTTGGAGGCGGTGCTGTGGGGTGCGCCACGGCCTACTTCCTGGCCAAGGATGGAGTCAAAGTCACTGTACTAGAGAAGGACACTGTAGCCGGCGCTGCGTCGGGATACGCCATGGGGCTCCTGAGCCCCCTCTCCGGCGCTGGTATCCCCGGCCCCTTGGAGGAGCTTTCCCTGGTAGGTTTTCTGATGCACCGGGATTTAGTCGGCGAGCTGAAGGAGGCTACCGGCCTCGAGTACCATGCCCATCCAAAGGACTCGATCTATCTGGCCTTCTCTGACGAAGAGGCCGAAGCCTTGGGAGCCATCGAAGACTACTCAAGCAAGGTAGACGGGGTCTCCTGTCGCTGGCTAAACGGCGCCGAGATCAGGACCTTCGAGCCCAGGGTGTCTGAGGCTGTGCCCAGAGGCCTACTGGTGGAGGGTACCTGGCTGCTGGAGGCGGACGAGTATACTCGTGCTCTGGCCAAAGGGGCCGAGGGATACGGGGCTATCTTTCGTGAAAACGAGGTCACGGGGCTAAAGAGGTCCGGCGGCAACCTGCGAGTGCAGACAGAGGGCGGAGTCATTGAGGCTGAGAAGGTGGTCCTGGCTATGGGACCCTGGACTGGTGCGGTTCAGGAATGGTTTGACCTCCCCGTACCGGTGTCTCCGCTGAAGGGTCAGATACTGAGGATGGAGATTCCCGGCCCTCCCATGCGCTGTTCCCTGCATTACAACAGCAACTACGCAGGCAGCAAGCCCGACGGCCTGGTTTGGATTGGCACCACCGAGGAAAGGGTGGGGTTTGACGACCAGCCCACGGAGGAGGCCAAGGTCAAGATAATAAAAGAGGTTGCTATCTTCTTTCCACCGGTGACAGAGGGGAGACTGGTTCGACAGACGGCTTGCCTGCGTCCTGTCTCCTCCGACGGTCTGCCGATTATCGGTCAGGTGCCCGGGTGGGACGGGGTATATCTGTCCACCGGCGCCGGTCGGAAGGGCATAATTCTCAGTCCATCGATGGGGAAAGTCACCGCCGATTTGGTCGCCAAAGGCCAGAGCGAGATTTCGGTGGACATCTTTTCTCCAGGCCGCTTTATGCCCATTGCTGGGAGGTAGAAGGGCGGTCCTTGGTACAGGACTGTGTTAATTGCGGCAGTCAGGTCAAGGCGGGCTGGTCCATTACCTTTCACACGTCCCAGGGTGCAGTCTACAAGTGTCTGCGACACGCCCTGGGGCACGGCCCTATGCTCAAACGGTCGCTGATGGTCTGTCTTGTGGTGGGAACGGCCCTTACGCTCATCAATCAGGGAGACATTCTGGTGGCGGGGGAGTGGAGAGCCTCCTTCTTCTGGAAGATGCCTTTGACCTATGCCACACCCTTTATGGTGGCTACCTTGGGAGCCCTGCTAAACAGCCGCAGATAGGGCTCTTCGGGCGTGAGAGGCTGGACCTGAGCTAAGCATGGCTTCAGGGTACGACTCAGTCCAAGAACCAGACTATTAGATGGGTTGAATGCCGGGCGGCGCCCTCTCAACGGTTTTGGGCATGAACCAGGACAGAAGGGACGACGTTCCCAGCAGCACCGCCCCCGGCGCGATGGCCCAATAGTAGCTGTCGGTGGTGTCGAAGACCCAGCCGGAGTACAGGGGAGCGCCGAAGCTGAGGAAGCTCATGGTGGCTACTATGCCTCCCCTCAGGGAGGCGAAGTTCCTACGCCCGAACCGCTCGGCAAGGATGGCCCAGCTCAGGGGCCAGTTGCCCTGGTTGGGCGACCAGAGGATGAATATTAAAATCATCTGCCACGGCGCCAGTTGGTCTATCGTGGCCAACAGGACAAGGGACGCTGCAGTAAACCAGTCTCCTACAGACACCAGGTTCTGCTTCGGGTATCTATCTCCCAGCCACCCCATAATTAAGGCGGCGGGCATCCCTATAAAGGCCATGAGGCCCACCATCAGCCCTGCGGTGGACTCGTCTATTCCCTTCCACTCCATTATGGCCACCATGTGCACTATCAAGGAGCCCCAGATCACGGACCGCAGCGCCATGCTGAGGGAGAGGTGCCAGTAGGCCCGGGTGCTCATGGCCTCGCGAACGGTAAAGTCCTGGGCCAAGCTGCGATTCGTCGACCGGCTTTGGGGGCCGGACCTCACCGGCGGTGGAGCCGGAGCGCCATCGGGCAGGAGACCCCGGGATTCGGGGGAGCGGTAGAGGCGGGTGGACAGTGGGAGGATGACAACCCAGATGAGGATGCCAATAACCAGGGTCGTATCCCGCCATCCGAAGGCGTTAACGGCCACGGCCACCAGGGGAGTTATCACCGCGCCGCCGAAGGCGAAGCCGATGGCCGTCAGCGACATGGCGACGCCTCGCTTTCGGACAAACCACTGGCTCACGGTGGCCATGGTCGGAGCGTCGAAGCCGGACTGCATGCCCAGGCCCAGGACGGCGATGAACACCACCATGTACATGGTGTAGCTGTTGGTGCGGCTGAGAAGCAGGAACCCCAGGCCCCCAATCAGCGCGGCGGTGAAGAGGACCTTGGAGGGACCGACGCGGTCCACCAGGACGCCGACGAAGGGCCCCTGGAAGCCGCCGACGAAGCGGGACAGGGACACTGGGAGGGCGGTGGCTGCGCGGCTTATCCCCAGGTCGCGGCTGATGGGCAGGAAGAAGACGGCGATGCCCCAGAAGAACACCCCGGTGACGATGGCGTTGACTACCATGGCGATGGCGACGACCCACCATCCGTAGAAGACGCGGTTGAACCGGGGGAACAAGCTGGTTATTTCACCTCACCGGGGGCCATTGAAAGATGTTACGCCCTGGCGGGTGGGGTGGTCAATGAGGTTGGACAGGATGTGCGGTTTTGTTTCCGCTCATGGTGAGCCCGTCGAACCATGAGGCAGTAAAAGGACCGTAAAGGAGATAGATGAATGGCTAACGTACGACTAGACGCCAACAGGCTGCCCAAAGCCTCTGTCTACGATTACACGGCTCCGCTGGTGCATCGTAGCAGCATAACCGTAGTGGAATCCAGCGACCCGTCGGATACTTCCGGGGCTGTGGACTGCGATGGCTACCGGCAGTGTCGCTTCGACCTGACCATCGGCGGCACCGGCTTCCAGAGCCTGGACGTTCAGGTCCTTTTCTGGAACTCGCGTCAGTCGATCTGGTGCGGCGGTGGGTCGCGGCGCTTCGAGGCCACCGGCAGGCACTCCCTGGTGGCCGACGCCAGAGGGGCGATCATCTTCCTTAAAGTTATAGCCTTCTCTGGCACCTCCTTCACTTTGGACGCAGACTACCTTCTGTCCTAGGAGACGAAAATGGCATTGAGACTTGCGGGAGAGGAATTCAGCGTTGTCCAGGGTCTGGACGGCCTAGGCAACCTGCGGACCGTTGATGTCAACGACGGAAGCCCTGGGTTGAAGGTCAACCAAGGAGGCAGCGGTCGCGTCTTTGATTTTCAGGATGGAGGCATCAGCGTTCTTTACATGGACGACGGAGGCGCTCTATCCCTTGATAGAGACCTCAGCTTCATCGGGACCCACTCCATACTTACGGACACGGGTGACCTGGTGCTCAACCCCGCCGGTAACGTTGGCATCGGGGGCTCAGCTCTGTCCGGATTCAAGACGTACGTTACAGACCCCACCACCGGGATTCGGGACGTTCTCTTCCTCCACGCTTCGGACGCGGGAGGCAGCAACAACGGGCCCCGTTTGGGCTTTGCCAGTGGAGGCAACACCTCCCCCAGCGCCGGTGTCAGGGCATCCCGCATCGCTTCCAACGTAAGTGATCTGGCCCTGGAGACAAGGCCCAGCGGCGGGTCCCTTACCACCCGCCTTCACCTTACCAGCGACGGGAACGTTGGGATTAACACCAGCGGCCAGTTTGGCTCCGGGGTGGGGGTACTTGGCGTCGCTAACGCTGCCACCGTCCCCTCTTCTAATCCCAGCGGAGGCCACGTGTTGTACGCCGAGGCCGGCGCCCTCAAGGGCCGGGGGTCCAGCGGCACCATCACCACCATCGCCGCTGCGGAGCCCCACTGCCCTAGCTGCGGTAAGGACTATGTACTTGAGTGGGACAACGAGAGGTATGGCCATCTGTTGGTATGTGTGCCGTGTCTCGTAGACAGAGTTGGCAGCCTCGAAGCGGGGCGCAAAATCTAATTCGCTGGCGAGGGGAGAGAACATGGCTTTAACCAAATCGGACCATAGGCTGGAGCAGGTGTCCTTCGTCTTCGACGAACTCGGAGACGTGAAAGACATTGTGTTAACGGTCAACTATGCCATAACTGAGGATATTTCGGGCCGAGAAGAGGCCAGAGTTAGGAGATCGGTTAGCGTCTGGGAAGGCCTGAGCGACGCCCAGAAAACAAGAGCCGATACCCTGGCCAAACACCTTAACGGCAAGGCAAGGAGTCTCTAGCAGCTTAGCTCAGCTACTTGCCGAGAGTCAGGATTGTCAAAGGGGGCGCTTATGGTAACTGACACCGTCAGGCTTGCTCTTTCGCCTAAGGACTTGTACCGCCTAAGGCAGACGGCCCTTTCGGCACAGCGAGCCCAGATAAGGGCGGAGTTTGCCCGGCAAAGTTTGAGAGAGCTGGTCCTGAGCCTAGAGCACCGGTACAAGCTGCTAGGCCGCAACGGTTCCCTGGATGTACACACCGGCGTAATTACTCTGGATACGGACCATACCGGCGTCATTCCCCGGGACGGATCCAGCTTGCAGGAGGTCTATAGTGGACTTGACGCAGATGCGTAACCGCGTAAGGACGGACCTTCACGATGAAGACTCACAAACCTACCGCTGGACTGATGCCGAGCTAGATCGTCATATAGACCACGCTCTTCGGGAGTTCAGCATAGCCCAGCCGCGGGAGCAGACGGTTGTCCTCTCCACCACGGCGGGCAGTCGCGATCTCTCCATTTCATCCCTGACTGACCTGGTACAAGTGGAGGCAACGGAATTCCCGAAGGATAAATACCCGCCCATCTACGTCCAGTTCAGCATCTGGGAGAGCACTCTAACCATGTTGGTCGACCAGGCCCCCGGCGCCGCGGAGGAGGTCAAGGTCTTCTATGGCAAGCTTCATACTCTGGATGCTACTACGTCCACAATCCCGCCGCAGATGGAGGACCTAGTGGCAGCGGGGTCCGCGGGCTACGCTGCCGTTGAGTGGTCAAGCTTTGCCACCAACCGCGTCAACGTTGGAGGCTCCGACACCTGGCGTCAGTACCTGACTTGGGGTCAACAGAGGCTGGCCTACTTTCACCAGCGGCTAGTCAAGCTCAGCCGTAAGGGCTCCTTGAGGGCGCGGCGCTTGTATACTCCGGCCCGGGGCAAGCCCAGCCAAACGCAGGTAACCGGCCCCTGATGCGTACCCTTTCGTCCACCCTTTTAAGCGCCCAGAGGAGCACCACATTCCACCCTTACCTTAAGGTGGAGCTAGATGAAGCCCTTCCAGGCGTTGCCCATCCCGTCTTTTCCCAGATATACAGTGGTAGCGAACCCGCCTCCCACCACGCCGTTCATATGCCATCTGACGGCTCCTTGATAAGGGCCCGGGTGGATAGCTCCGACGAGAAGCTATACGTCCAACGGGTTGTAAACCCCAGTGAAACCAGCGACTACAGTCAGTGGACTTTCATGAACACCGCGGCTAAAGAGGCCAACATCTGTCTCTGCGGCCAGGGCTCACAAGTACTTCTCATATATGTGGACGATGTCAATAACAAGACGATGCGCTATCGCGAGAGCACCGACAATGGAGCTACCTGGAGCTCGGAAAAGACCGTTGTAACTCCGGCCAACGATGGAGTGTTATGGGTGGCTGCCGATGTGAGCCTATCGGGCAGGGTAGCCCTTTTCTATGGCGCCGACGACGAGGTGATCTACATAATAGTCAGGACCGGAAGCTCCTGGGGCAACCCTTTGCCCTGGCCTCACTCTAATGATGTGACCGTCCTGAGAGGTATTAGCTGCGCTTTTGGGAGCGATTGGAATCTGGTGGTGTGTGGCGACGGGCCCACTAGCAAATCCAAGGTCTGGACCGTTATCTACGGTGACGGCGGTGACGTAGCTTCCGATAGCTGGTCTTCCTTGATAGAGCTGACTTTGGCTGAGTCTAACGCTGGAGTCCAGTTTTCACATCCCTTTCTTGCCAACATAGATACCTTCCGGCTTTTCTTCCTGGAAAAGTTCACCGGCACCGCATCTTACCAGCGGCCCTTCTGGTCCTTCACCCCTCCCAGCGCCACCTACCTTGACTCCCAATGGAGGGAGCCGGTGCCTTTTAACCTCGCCTCCAGCTACGGCGTTGCAGTGGCCGGGAACGCCAATAACCTCTGGCTGTCTACTTCAAGTAGGGTATGGCGAGGCCCTCTAGTCTCTACCCTGGACCTGACGGAAGATGTCCTGGAGGCCAACGCATTGGAGGCTCCAACCAACGGAGGGGCCACCATCGTCCTTCGTAACGATGATGGGAGATATAACAGCCCCGGCTCAGGGTCTGTAGCTGCTCTTAGGAAGGGGTCTAGGGTACGGATTAGTCCTGGATACATTACCTCCCAGGGTGTGGAGACCTCCCTCGGGCCCTCCTTCTGGGTTCAGGGGTTGGAGCACCGCTCCTTTGGCGGTGGGGCTCAATTAGTCCTGCATTTGGAAGATGGCTGGTCCCTCCTTCAACGATGGAGAGCCAGACGCCAGTACAACTGGGACCTCGGCACCACATCGGTGAAGGACATCGTAGCCTTTATTCTGGCTCGGACTGGACTGGAGGTCTCTATCATAAGCTCCAGCACTACCCTTACAGACCATCTGCCGGCGTTTACCATCCATCCCAACTCCAACGGTGCTGGTTCCCTGGGACGACTGATGGAGACGGTGCCCGACACGCTCTTGTTTCGCGGCGATACGCCCAGCATAAAATATCTCCAGGACAGCGACCCGGTGGACTACTCGTACGGGACGGACCACCCGGTCTTTAAGGGTAGCTACCTATCAGCCGCAGCCCGCTACAACCGTATCCAGACCTATGGCAACGGCGTCCTGGCCGAGGCTTTTGGCTGGAGCGACCTGGATCTGGTCACCGACCGACTGCTACAGATTCACGACCTGAATCTGGACACCCAGGCCAAGGCCCAGGAGCGCAGCGATAGCCTGCTGGAGGTTGAGGAAAGAAGGCTCTTGACGGGCATCATAGAGGTGCCTGTCAACTGTGGCCAGGAGCTATACGACCTGATCGAGGTTACCGACAGCAGGGCAGGGCTTGTGGCGGCTAAGAGGCGGATTGTGGGAATTCACTTACTCTACAGCCGAGGTCCTGGCAAGAAGCCGCAGTACACCCAAACTCTGAGCCTGGTTGGGGTGTGACGATGACGGTTAAGAGGGGGGTGGTCAAGGGCTTCAACGCTACAGACTATACGGCGACGGTGTAGCTTTCCGGGAGCCTGGCCGTTTGGCTGTACAAGGTGCCTGTGGCCCGTAACATCCCCTCGGCGGAGATGGTGGACGGCCGTACCTGCGGCGTCATCTTCTTCGACGAGGTCAACCGGGACGACGCCGTGGTGGTGGCGGTGTATACGTAACCGTTTCTACTGCCATGCAGAGGATGGCGGAGTGCCTCACTCTCTGTCAGAGCCCTTACTTTGCGTTGAGTGGCAGGCTAGCTTAGTTTTTGACGATCCCCAGCTCAATAGTCATGCCGTTGGGGTCTTTGAAGTATGCGGAGTCCCCAATGCGCTGAAAGGAAACACCCCGTTCCCTTAGCCGGCCCTCTACCCGGCTGTACTGGTCCTCGGGTATGTCTATGGCTACGTGCATCATTCCCCCTGCGCCCTCCGGCACCGGCACCTGCAATCGAGGCACGTGGGGGAAGTCGAAGAAGGACAGGGCCATGCCCTTGCCTATATCCACGTTGAGGTGAGTTGACATGGGCTCGTCGCGGTTGGCGGTGACGCTGGTTACGGGCATACCGATGATTTGGCTATAGAATTCGGCGGTGGCCTCGAGATCCAGGGCGAAGATCGCTATATGGTTTACGCCCTTGGTGGAGGACTCCTTGGATCCCCGGCCCACGAACCGCTGCAATCGGGAGCGTTTATCCTGTATATCCTTCTCCATGTCAGCGCTCATTTCCATTCCTCCCAGAAGCTGTAACGTATGCCTCACTCACACCTATTCTAATCCATCCCTATCGGGTGGACTACCTACGCCAAAAAGAGGTGCGCACTCCTACATTTAGCTCAGGTGGCGGAAGTGCAATGGAAACCTATGGACAGACAAATTTCACTACACCGAGTGCTCAGTAATTCAATCCCGGATCGACGACGTTCGCGGGGCTTCCGGTTCGGCCCTGGGGTGCTCAGCGCCCGGGCGGATCGAGATGATGCCAAGCACCTTTATCCGGCTCAGTGGATAGGCGGCGTCTTGGGTTAGATGCCAGGTTGCCCGGTCTAGTTGCTGGAGTACGGTATGGTGAGGCTGTGCCGTTGGCTCATAGGATTGCCAAATAAGAGAAGCAAGAGTGCGTCGATCCTTGATAAATTTGGCACATCTGGATTGGCGTAAATTACTTTAAAGTTGCCATCTAGTTCGCTGGTGCCGTCAGGATCGGTGCAAGCAACGAGAATCACGTCGGGCCATTGCTCACATATCTGTCTGGCTGCCGTGGTAATAGAGGTCACAGGGGTGGATTTGTATCCGTTCGCTCGTAGGATGGAGCTGATTCGGCTCCCCCTCTTTTCTTCACTATCTACGATCATCACCGTAACCATTGGGTCCCTCCCCGTTACTTACTTCTAGTAGAACTTTAGCCCTGTTGGACAAAAGAAGGAGTAAAGAAGAAACTAACAGGTGTAAAGATTCGGTAGTAATGCACCATCGCAGTAAAGAACTTGGGAAGTCTGTATTACGAGGCCTTGAGAGAAGTCCGGTGTATAGATTTGGCGCAGTTCACCAGAATAAGATGGCGGCAATACAACGCACCACCCTAAATTGGCACCAGTTTTGCAACGAGGTGGGCGTTGTTGGTAAAGGTGAGCTCGCCAACTTTTGTTCGGTGGAAAGGCAGCGAATTTAGGTTTAAAATACGCCTAGGCCGAAGTGGCGGAATGGTAGACGCGCCGGTCTCAAAAACCGGTGGGGGCAACCTCGTGTCGGTTCGACTCCGACCTTCGGCACCAGGATTTAGGCACAAGATTAGCAGTTCCCATCACGCCCTCTTATGCGCCCCACAGTATTTGCCGACATTTTGCCGACATCCATTTCAAATGCCTACGTTTTCTGGCTGCAAAGCCTTCTCGAATTCCAGTGCCGCGGCTTCCTGGAGACCCGGGAGAACGTGGCTGTACATGTCCATTGTTATTGCAATGCTAGAGTGACCTAATCGTTCGCTGACGATTTTCGGGTTAACTCCCTGTTTCAGCATCAATGATGCATGGGTGTGGCGAAGGTCGTGAAGTCTAATGTGAGGTAGTCCCGATTTCCTGATAATATCTGCAAAAGCGTGGCTCACAGTGCTGGGATCAAAGGGGCGTCCATCAAGGTGAGTGAACACCAGGTCGGACTCTTGCCATGGGAGTCCGAGACCGATCCGTTCATCCCTTTGTTTTACCTTTAGACCGGAGAGTAGGGCAGCTGCGCTAGGTGGGAGGGTTACCATACGGCGAGACCGGTCCGTCTTAGGCGGCAAGAGCATTAAGCCCCTCCCTTTTATACGCTGCAACGTTTCCGTTACTGGGAGTGTCTTGGATTGAAGATCGATGCTGGACCATCGGAGACCCAACATTTCGGACCGTCTAAGTCCTGTGTAAATACCCAGGAAAAACAGGGGCCCATACCTCGACTCTTGAGCAAAATCCAGGAACCTCCGAGCCTGATCGGGATCAAGAGAAGTCATCGGCTTCCTCTGAGGCTTTGGGGGATCAGTGGCGTCACAGACGTTCCTGATCAGTAAGCCCCACTTGACCGCGTGGCCCAAAGCCTCCCGGAGGATTCGGTGGGCATGTAACACAGTTCTGGGGGAGAGCCCCCTTTCTAGCATCTCTGAATACAGGCCTTGCACGTGCTGTGGCGTCAGCTTAGTCAATCGGACGTTGCCGAGGGTTGGAATAATGTAGCCGTTAATCTTCTCTAAGTACCCCTCTTGTGTCCTTGGCGAAGTATTTGTCTTTACGTATTGCTCATGCCACAGGGCTAAGAACTCTTGCACAGTCGTCTTGGGATTATCTATGGGTGTTCCTTTGTCCAAAGAGGATAACAACTCTCTTAGCTTCTGTTGAGCCTCCGCCTTGGTCCCCTTTACGGCGACAAATTTCCTTAACCGCCTACCGTCGGAACCACGGCCAATCTCAATGCAAAGCTCCCAGGACTTCCTGCTGCGCTTCCGCAAACTACCTTCCATCCTATTCCTCCTTTTGCTCTATAGTGAATTCAGCCGATTGCGATAGGATTGAGGCTGCCCGTTCGAATTTAATGGCCTCTGCTTGTTTTCCAGCCCAGAATTGGAGAATTCGGTTTATGGTCGGGTCATCGTGAAGCTCTCCCTTTTCGTCAAGCACTGTTAGATCTGTAGGCAATGGAGATAGAACCCTGAGCACAATTCGCCAGTGCGGGAGGATTGTATGGATTCTCTCCTGGCTACTCATTCCCTCAATCTCCACTTCAAATCCAGTGAACTGCTCAATCTCCTCCCGCCGTAAAAATAAGGTGACCGGTATACCTGCCGATGAAGCAGCTCTCAAATACACCCGCTGATGATCTTCACTAATCCAAGGCTGGTAAGCGACTAACAGGTCTAAATCTTGGACAACAGGCTCACCAGAGTTTAAGTGGTACGCCGATTCTTGCATTAAGGCGTAGATCAACACAAAGCAGAGTTGATAATAAAGTGCCAGCCCGTCAAGAGACGCCCTGAGACGACTTCCCCACTTCGCTTCGTGATCCCAAAGCGGCCGCCCGCACGCAGCAAGGCAAATGGCATCCAGTTTTAAGAGATAAGCCATTCCTTCGGATGTGACTGTTGTATCTCCCCAGCGACGCCACTCCAAAAGAGGAAACGGGTCCTTTGGCGTGTTGGCAATGGCATCAGCTACTATCTGTTGGAATTTACGTAGTTTAAGGGGTTTCCTGCCAATCTTTGTCTGGATGTATTCGTCATATAACTTTCGCGCGCTCGTCTCCTTATCACTGTTAGACCAGAAGCGCCTTACGTCATCGATGACTTCCTGAGATATCCTTTTAGGTGGCATTATGGCCTCCTACGTGCACAGTGCATGGATGCGCACCAAAGACATCAGAGTATTCGTGCCTATATATTGTGGTAGGAGATGGTTGTTGGTGCGCATAAAGCATGGTATCGTGCTTATATAGTACCAGACCCAAGAGTACATCGCAACCCTGGAGGAAAGCAATGGTCACTAAAATCTCAGAGCAAACCATGAAGGACTTCTTGACGCCAAAGGAGTTCATGGCCCGACACAACCTTGCAAGGACTACAGTCTATGAAGGGATCAGGGACGGCTCTATTCCTTCGATAACAATTTCGAAAAGGAAAATCTTGATTCCGGCAGATGCCCTCGAAAGAAAGCTGCAGAACGGGCATACGGTAGATGCTGGCTAACGCGGCAGGGAAGGTTATTCCTGAAATATATGACGGTAGCTTGCAGCCGCTTAGGACCGTAGCTACCCTGGTTCAGCTTTACGCCAGCCGTCTGGGGGGATGGGCCCTGCTATGACGGTTAATACGACGGTGGGCGGCTTTGCCCCACAGGTGCCCGAACTTTTACAGGACCACTTCGAGGCATTGAGCAAAGGAAGTGGGCTGACGATTGAAGTAATTCGGGAACGCGGCTATCGCAGTGTTTTAGGGAAACAGCAGCTCCAAGACCTAGGTTTCTCCAAGAGTCAAGCCCGAGTCCCTGGCCTGCTCGTGCCGGTACATGTGCTAGACGGAACTAATAGCCTCCACTCCTATAAGCCCGATATTCCCCGGATTGACGGTAGGGGCAAGACCATAAAGTATGAACTTCCCAAAGGGGTTAGCGCACGGCTCGACGTGCCACCTCGATGTCTCGCCAAGATGGGAGACCCTTCTGTAGACCTATGGATCACTGAGGGCAGCAAGAAGGCCGATGCTCTGGCGCAACATGGCTTGTGTGCCGTTGCTCTTCTGGGCGTGTGGAACTTCAAGGGGAAGAACGACTTTGGCGGAACGGTGCTACTGAGCGATTTTGACCTTATTGCCTTCAATGGCCGCAAGGTAAATATCGCCTACGATTCAGATGTCATGGTGAAGCCTGGAGTACGGGCGGCGCTAGAACGTCTAACTGAACACATCCAGCGGAAGGGTGCCATCGTTACTGCGGTGTATCTTCCCAACGGTCCTGACGGGGCGAAGATGGGGGTGGACGACTATCTTCTTCGTCACACCATTGAAGAGCTGAAAGCCCTTGTGACGGAACCAAGACCGGTTTCCAAGGTTGCTGCCCTTGTCTTCGAGCTACTTGATGAGGCCCCATCCATGGTGTCTCAACCATTGAGCCTCGTTAAGGCCGAGGCTTACGCCGCAACATGGCTATGGGCGCAAAAGACCGAGAGCGAGGGCCTGAATAAACAGGGCGATATCGTGCGATACGACCCTCCGCGGGTAACGAAGGAGAGAATGTTGTTCATCGTGCGACACGATGGCAAGGTGTTCAACCCGGACCAAATAGATGAGTTAGGTTTGGAGATCAAACTGTCTGACACGCCCTTGGACGATAGGTTGTGGAGCAAGGCTCGTGTCACTGCCTACGATAACGGGAGCCGTCCTGACTACGAGAACCTATTCGGCCGTCTGTGTAGCGTTTATGACTATTTACTCGATTTCGGGCACAGCTTCGGGTCTCAGCTGAGCATGTGTGAACTATCCAGCTGTTTCAGCCTAATGACGTGGTTTGGGCCCGCCTTCTCTGTGTTCTCCTATCCCTGGCCTAATGGCGAAAAGGGATGTGGCAAGACAAAGTGGGGCCATTGCTGGACCAATACTTCTTACCTGGGCAGGGTGATTTTAGCCAGTGGAACCTTTGCGGCACTGCGGGACCTGGCCGACTACGGGGCAACACTACTCTTTGATGATGCCGAAAACTTGGGTGATCCCCGGAAATGTGACCCTGACAAGCAAGCGTTGCTGTTGGCCGGCAACCGTCGTGGTACGAGTGTTCCCATTAAAGAACCTGTCCCTGGCGGCAAGGGGTGGCAGGTGCGATGGGTGAACGCTTTTTGTCCCCGGGGATTTACGTCCATCAGCCTTCCTGACCCGGTTCTAGGTTCACGAAGCATCCGCATACCTCTTGTACGCACCGCTGACCCTAAGCGTGGTAACTCAGACCCTTCTGCCCTGGAGAGATGGCCCTGTGACTGGCGTCAGCTTCAAGACGACTTATGGGCTGCATCTCTGTCTCTGCTATCAGAGGCTTCTGGGGTGTGGGCCGAGTTGGACAACGAGACGGAGTTGGTAGGCCGAGAGTTTGAGCCATGGCGACCCATTATCGCGGTCGCCCGCCTGTTTGAGAGACATGGCGTTGAAGGCCTGGAGGATCGCATGCGGCAGGCCATGAGGGATTACCAGGAGGAGAAGTCTGACGTTAACACCGGAGACCGGGCCGTTCAGATATTAAGGGCCATCCTCTTCAAGGAACTAGGGGACCAGGCATTGGACGTTTTGGACATTTCAACCGTTTTGGCCGTTTATTCTGAGAAGTCAAAAACGGTAGTGGTGCAGCCGAAAGACCTTGCAGAAACGATAAAAGAGGTAGGGCAAAAGGAGGACTGGGATACAGACTGGGCGTCATCCAGGGCGGTTGGCTGGCAGTTGAAGGCTCTAAGGTGGCTTACGGGATAGCCACTTCATCGGCTCAGCCCAATGCATCCCACCCAACATCTCATACTCTCCAAAAGAACGTCCAAAACGTTGATAACGGCCAAAACGTCCAGGCTCAGGCCGAAGAAATTGAGCACGAACCACCCTGTCCCGAGCCCACATCCTTAGATGAAAAGTATGCACCGACTCCCAATGTCAGCCCCGATAAAGAGGTGAGGTTGTAGTGATGAACGCAACCGTGATTCTGCACACGCTTGAGGGCCTTGGCGTAACCGTGACCCTGGATGGGGATGAGATAGTCGCCCGGCCCGGCAGCCTGGTGCCCCCTGATTTAATTCCCGCGATGAAAGCCTGCAAGCCTCAGCTGATAGATGAACTCAAGAAGCGGGGTGAAAACGACTGGTTGACGACCCTCCCATTTCCCCTGGGCTTGAAGGGACTACCAGCTACGGAAGTAAGGGCAGCCTTGGCTTGGTACGGCTACCAAGGTATAAAGGACTCTGGCGAATTAAAGCTAGGAGTCTTGATGTGGGTAATGGGCACGCTGGCCTACAACGGTGACACCGGGGAACTTCATCGGCAAATAAAAGCGGAGTATCACAGATTAAGGCACATAGAATTTCCAGGTCAGGAGTGCGGATTCTGTGTAAGTGTCGACGTCCTGGTTAAAGACAACAACGACTCGAAAGAGAGCTGAGGGAGATGACAACAGAACTCGGAGAAAAAATGGACCAGGCGGCTCAAGAGGCGGCCACGGAGTTGGATCAGATGGACGCAGAGGCCATCAGGCCGTTGGGCGACTGGATGCTTCGCTATTATAAACAGACAGGCTGGAGACGCCTGGGTCGCCTGGTCCGTGAAAAGTTGGAAGGTGACTTAGGGCCGACCGTCTAATGCCTACGGTGGCGGAGGGGGATAGTCACGCGTTCAGCTACTCTAAGGCCCCCGGGGGTGGGGGACCCCCCTTCCGGGGGTAGATCTGAAACGGTTTGCCCGCGCAAAATATACGCCACCATTTTCAACGGCCTCTAAAGGAGCCACACCTGGTGTCAGCTGAGGAGGATAGGCTAACTGACCGGATGAACAAGCTACTGGAACGCTGCATCGACTAAGACCTACACCAGTGGAGAGCTAGATAGGACCTATGGACTCTACTCTGCAAAAATGGTCCCGTGGTAGACCCGTATCTCTTCCACTGAGCCTTTTTGGGACGCTTGTGAGGCTCAGAGCTGAAGGATTGGGCTTTAGGGCTATCTCAGACCGCCTGGCGGCTCAGGGGGTCGCTACGTCAAAGAGCTCCGTTGAGAGGTGTTATAAGTTGTCGGGTGCGTACTCGGCTGACGCAAAGCTGTTGAGGAGTCTTTCACCCTGACTGAGACCCGAATGGGGAAGACCAGTCAGCAGACCTGGGTAAAGATCGGAGTCCACGGCTCGGGCAAACCGTGGACCCCCCGGTAGCTCGAACCCCCTCTCACCAGTTATGTAATGCCAGTCGGCTCAGTTGTCCAACAGAGGCCATCCTAGATTGCGCCGAATATCATTTTCAATCTCACGACACTGCGCACTATCGATCGTCCCTGCCTCCGATCTTGCTGCGTTTTCTTCTATTTCCATTACCTGAATCATCTCGATGAGGATACTCACGTGCAATCCTGCCTCAGCGGGACTTTCGGAACGGTCCAAAGATGCGAGCCCTATGGCGCCACCATTAGCATTGATGCAATAGGGCATTGTGACAAAGGGGTCGATATCGTAACTCTCGATTATCAATAAACTTTGATTCCACCCAGTGAAAAGGAAATCGGATATGGTTCTTTTAACGTCTTCAAATGTAGGGTTCGGACCCAGATTCAATTGCTCAGCTGTTTCCCAAAAGATATCCGCAAGTACCTGGTTAATCGCTTCAACGTCTCGGGGATTTAAAGTGGCAGTTGGTGTCGGGGTGGTCCTTATAACGGGACGTTCCAAGCGGGTTGAAGGTGGAGTAAATGTAGCTGTAGGCGTAGGCCTAGGAGTGTCTGTGGCTCTTGGCGTCGGGGTAGGGGTAGACGTGCAACCGATGGCACAGAGAATCAGTATTCCGATAACCGCCCACATCCCTTTGACTTTCATCATCCCTAATGCTTCCCGTTGAAAATCTGCTCGGCTATGTCCCTAAATCGACTCAAGCCAGCCAGTCCTCATAGATAAGATGAGAACCTCTTTTCCTTGTTTGGTTCCACTTGTCGTTTTTGTGATAGGGTGATGGGGATAAGTATAGAGATATGAACATGGCGCCCCATAGAGAGAAAGAGACTGGGAACATAAAAAAACTCACCCCAAACAGGAACAGGAAGATGAAAGAAGAAAGGATATGTCCCTCTCACCGCCGCTTTGTCTATGAATACCTGAAGGACTTAAATGGCTCCGCTGCTTGGATTAGAAGCGGCCATGATGTCCCAGAATCAACAGCTCGGAACAATGCGGCCAGGGTGCTTGCAAAAGCCAACATCAAGGCTTTGGTACGTCAGCACCTGGAGGATCGGGCGGCCGTGGCGGACCTCACAGTCGACAAAATCCTCCGGGAATACATGAGATTGGGCCTCTCAGACCTCACCAACGTGGCCCAGTGGGTTGATGGTGAGCTTGTGGTAAAGAACTCGGACGACTTGACCCCAGACG
>JAPULR010000066.1 GCA_027294635.1 Chloroflexota bacterium
TGCCCAAGGGCCTCCATCAGATACGAACCGTTGTCCAGCAGCCCCTCGCCGCAGAGGATGGCCCCGGGGATCACGGCCTCAGGCAGCTGGTCTATGGCGATTATCTCTTCCGACCGAATTTTTTGCCAGTCTCCGTTACGCCTCTCGTACCAGGCCCAGGCTACCTCATGTCTGCCCATATTCAATAGGGGGCATACCGGACCTCCCGTGTAAGCGTAGGGGTAAGCCTCGGTCTCAAGCGTGGAGATGCCGACCAAGGGAAGGTCTAGGGCTAAGGAAAAGCCCTTGGCCGCGCTCATACCTACTCGCAGGGCGCTAAAACCACCGGGACCCAGGGCCAGGGCTATGCCGTGGAGGGCTTCCGCCTCTATGCCCGCCTGTCGAAGTACGCGCTGGATGGCCGGCATAAGCTCCGCCGTATGATTATGGGTGGAGTGCCAGGACTGGGAGACTATGGGGATGCCTTCCTTCCAAAGCAGAACTCCGGCGTAGCGGGTGGAGGTGTCAATGGCTAGCAGCATTTTTCGATGCCTTCTTGGGCCGCCAGCGCTTTTATGAGGGGATCGTATCGGTATCCTTCAGTATGTAACTTTAGCCTCCGCACCGGCTCTTCATCGCCGTACTCCATCTCAATCCAGAGGCATTGGTTGGAGAAGACCTCAGAGGCTTTTTCAGCCCATTCCACCACGCATACACCGTCTCCATTTAGGTACTCGTCCAGCCCCAGGTCCACGGCTTCGGCGGCGTCTTCTATACGAAACAGGTCCACGTGGTGAATAGTAAGTCTACCCTTGTAGCGGGTAACGAGGACGAAGGTTGGGCTACGAGCGTGCTCTTTTACCCCCAATCCCCAGGCTATACCCTGGGTAAGGCACGTCTTGCCAGCGCCCAGAGGACCTACTAGAAGAAACACGTCCCCCGGTTGGGCCTTGGCGCCCAGGAGACGACCTATACTCTGGGTCTCCTCGGGGCTGTGGCTGATTAGCTCAAGCGTGGTGGACATCTAGCGGTAGTGGTCCCAGCCGCCAATAGCGGGAGTGACGTCCTTCCCAGTGGCATCAACCGTGGAAACTTCGCCTGGCTCTCCATCAAGGATGTCTCCCACAACGGTGGCGGGGGTGGGAAGCTGGGGTAGGACCCGCTTCATGGTTTCTTGAGGCGCCGTGAAGATGAGGGCATAGTCCTCACCACCGGTTAGCGCCAGGTCCTGATAGCACTGGGGAAATGTCCGCCGGAGTGTCGGGTCTACGGGCACCTGATGGGCCTGAATTCGAGCGGAGACCCGGCTGGCGCGACATAGCTTGGACAGGTCGTCAACCAGACCGTCGCTGACGTCTATAGCTGCTTTGACGCCCTCCGTGGCTAAAATCCGGCCCTGGTGGAGGTCGGGCCTGGGCCTGCGGTGGGCTTCCCCAAGGCTTTCTACCGCCTTTCGTTCGGCCTCTAATTCTCCAAGGATAATTTTAAGACCCCCCGCCGATGAACCGAGGTAGCCGGTGACAGCCACCTGGTCGCCGGCCTCGGCATCGGAGCGTCTCATTAGGACCCCATCTGTCGCTCCGGTGAGGCCGATGGTAATGAACACCACTGGGGATCGGACCATATCACCGCCAACAACGCTGAATCGGTACTCTTCCGTCATATCCAGCATACCAGCGTAAAGCTTATCCACGTCATCTACGTCGAAGTCTGGGGGCAGGCCCAGAGTGACCAGAGCGTAGAGGGGCAAGCCGCCCATGGCGGCAATGTCGCTGACGTTGGCTGCCATCACCTTCCATCCCAGGTCTCGCCAGGGAGTGGTGGCCCTGGTAAAGTGGACCCCTTCCACCATTGTGTCGGTTGTGACCAGCTCCGTAACGTCACTGCCGCGCCAAGCCGCGGCGTCATCGCCCGCGCCTATCAGCAGCTTGTAGTCGAAGGCATCAATCCCTTGTCCGCGTCGCAAACGGATGAGATCCGTGAGACGCTCAATGACGCCGAACTCACCCAAATCCGCAACTTTCATAGTGAAGAGATTATAGCCGCTAGGCCTGAGGCCGCTCAAGGTTTGGGGATGGACCTGAGTATAATATAGAAGAGGTTACCAGAGGAGTTGGCATGTAGTTAACAGCAACATGATCATAGCCAGGTCTTACTCGATCGGCCCACGACTTTGAGGATCATCAAAGACCGGCGGCCCGGGCCAAATATTACCTATAATAGTTCAGAGACCCCTTCCTTCTCTAGTAATGGCCTTACCCTATCCATAAAACGCCTTAGGGTCTTGCGGTTTTTGCCCAACGCTCTGGCAAATTGTGAAAGATTGACCCGTTGGCTCTCCTGAAGCTGTAGCAGTCTGTCCCATAATTCCCGGTCGGCGGGTGACATCTGCGTTCGTACTTTATTTAACGCCCTCGTCCTTGCTTCGCTTTCGAGGATAGCTTCGACTTCTTCCTCCATATTTGAAGAGGCAGGTATCATGTCGCCAATCGAGTATATGTAACCCTCCTCATCCTCTCGCTCTTGATCCAGGCTTGTTGCCACTTTAGGAACCCGTTTTCCGTCAACTTGGTGAGTATATTCCTTTTCAAATATGTCCAGAAGTCTTGCCTCTACCACCATCTTGAAGAATCCTGCCAAGTCCCATTTTGCTCGTCCAGGGTCGAATCTATTGGCATTCACCCAGGGGTCTTCGGCTGTAGCTATCTCAGGCAACATTCCATGAAGTAAAACCCAAGCGCAATAGTCTACTAATCGGTCCAGCTCGGCTGGGGAATCCCAAGGAAGGCTCGTGCCCCGGCCACC
>JAPULR010000067.1 GCA_027294635.1 Chloroflexota bacterium
GTGGTCATACATGACCACAGCGTTCATTATCAGCTTCCCGGATACGCCAAAGGTGAGGATTTGACCGCTGGTCTCTCGGGCAAAAACCATGCCCGTGAAGCAGAGGGGTCACCAGGTGACCGCAATGGCCACGCCTCCAACCTCATCGTTGACTATCTCCCGAGAGCTTAGGTAGGGAATCGAATAGGCCTTATGCTCACCGTTGATGGATACACCCAGCACCGGCTCGTCGGGCAGGTACTGGTCCCACGCCTCCTCCGCATCCAGGAACGTAGGATCAAGTATGGCCGGTATGGCGTCCCGAGGCAGCAGGGTAACTATCTTGAGGTCACGATAAGACCTATCAGGGGTTGGCGTTGGGGTAGCCGATGGACCCTGGTCCTCCGCCGCTGGGGATGGAGTCGCCGTGGGGGTGCTTGCCGGATTCCCATCCTCTGAGGGCGTTTGAGCGGGTGTGGGCTTGGCTGTAGCTGTGCTCTCAGATGAAATGGGCGCTGGAGTCGCTGCATCTTCGCCGGGGATAGGTGTGCGGGCTGCCGACGAGTTGTCATTGGCCTGTAAGTCGTCATCGGTTGCTCCAGGGCCGCATGCCACTGAAACAAGGATCGCTATAGCTAATACTAGTACAACTAGCCAGGGTGATCTTCGGTTTAGTATCAAGGGGGCCCTCAGACCAGGATAATGAAAGGACGACGGTTACCTGTTAGATTCACATTACCAGATATGGTACGGCTCCAAAGCGGCCCCAGATTCAATCTACACGCCGATGACCGACGACGGCTTAGCCTTCTCACCGCGCCTCTCCAAATACTGCCGAATCATCAACGCCGCGGTGGCGCCCTCGCCTACGGCGCTGGCCACCTGCTTGGTGCTGCCTGACCGGCAGTCACCAGCGGCGTAAACCCCCTCCATATTGGTCTCAAGGTTCTCACCGGTCTTGACGAATCCCCATTGGTCCAGGTCCAGCGTCTCTTTAAGGAACTCAGTGTTGGGCAGCAAACCTATAAAGACAAACACACCAGCGGGTGTTATCTCCCTTTCCTCGCCGGTTTTCACGTTCTTCAGGACCACCGAAGAGAGGCGCCCGTTACCCTTAAACTCTTTAACGGTGGTATTGGTCAGCACCTCAACGTTATCCTGCTCGGCCGCCTTTTGCTGAAGTATGAGGCTGCATCGCACCTTGTCGTGCATTTCTATTATAGTTAACTTGCTGGCAAACCTAGTTAGGAACATCCCTTCCTGGAAGCCGCTGTTGCCCCCTCCCACAACCAGAAGCTCCTTGCCCTTATAGAAAGGGCCATCACAGGTGGCACAATA
Source organism: Chloroflexota bacterium (assembly GCA_027294635.1). Classification (GTDB taxonomy): domain Bacteria; phylum Chloroflexota; class Dehalococcoidia; order Lucifugimonadales; genus JAPULR01. Next base: position 1,318 of record JAPULR010000067.1, read on the forward strand.
ATGGATCCCGGCGCCTATAAAGTCGTCCTCACCGGGGACCCCCAGCCTTCGATAAGTGGACCCAGTGGCAACCAGGATCGAGCTGGCACAGTACTCGTCCCCGCGTTGCGTTGTCACTTGAAACAATCCATTCAATTGGCTAAGGGAGGCCACGCCCTGGGCAGGCAGTATCTCCACCCCAAACCGCTCCGCCTGTAGCCTCAGCCTATCGGCCAGGACGGCGCCTTCAATGACCTCGGGGAACCCGGGATAGTTCTCAATCTCCAGGGTTATTGCTGCCTGGCCACCAACGCCACTACGCTCGATAATCAGGGTGTCTATACCTTCACGCGCGGTATATATGGCGGCGGCCAGACCCGCCGGTCCGCCTCCGACGATGATGAGGTCATAAAAGGTCCGTTCAGCTTTGGGTCTAAGGCCCAGCTTCTCCGCCAGCTCGGCGTTGGTGGGCTCCACAAGTATGGACTCGTCGGGGAATAGAATCGTGGGTATTGTCTGTTTCCCGTTGTTGATCTTCTCCACATAGCGCATGCTGTCAGGGTCGTCCTGAACGTCTATCCACTCAAAGGGGACTCGCTGCTCATTAAGAAACTGTTTGGCTCGCTTGCAGTCGGGGCACCAGGGCGCTCCGTAGACCTGAATCTGCCGTTCTGCCATCCCAGCCCTCCTAAAGTAGGCACCTATTATTTAGATACTTTATGGACAAAGCAGATGCCGACATACCTGACTTTACCCTTCAATGAAAGGGTGTAGCATCGACGGCCCTTCTTCTTGCGATGACAACTCGCCAGATAACGACAACGTTTGTGAGCAGGGCCAGGAGAGACAGGGTAGCCAACGCCTGTCCTGTAACTGCCCCGATCATGACTATAAGAAGCCGAGCATCCCTGGAAGCGAGGGAGCCTGCAAGCCCTGGAAAGCTAAGGCCCAGCGAGGCCTCGGCGCGGGCCCGGGTGTAGCTTACCATTAAGGCGCCAACAATGGCCATCAACCCCACCGCTCCCACAGCCCAAGGTGATCCCTTGTTTTCCACGTCCAATGACCAGTAGGCCAGGCCCCCTAGAATGGCGACGTCGGCATACCGGTCGAGGATGGCATCAAAGTAGCCTCCGAAGCGAGTGGACATATTCTTAAGGCGAGCCAGGTCACCATCCGCTCCGTCGACGATTGAGGACAGTTGAGCGGCAACACCTGCCCAAATATTGTACCCAGCTAGGAATAGCCCCAGCGATCCCAGGGCGATGGCAAAGCTCAGGAGGGAAACCTGATTGGGAGTGGCGGGCGTCTTGGCAAGTAACCTGGACAGAGGGCGGGAAATGCGCCGATTAAGGTATCTTGAAACTATGCCTTCCTGGAGTTCTGCCACCGTCCTGCACCTTCAAAGGTTTGACGGACAAGCTTCAGGTCTTCCCAGGTATCAACGTCCTGCCAAAAGCATCCCGTAATGTCACAGGCCTCAAGGGGATGTCCCTGATTTATCATCCGAGTAATGGCCTGGCTAAGCTGATATTCGGTGCTCTTCTCACTTACGATGTCGGTTATCGAATCGAAGATGGCGGGGACAAGCCGAAAAACTCCGGCATCAATTCCGTCCCAGGAGGGTAGGTCCTTTCCGATACTGGTGATTAAGCCGACATCGTTTACCAGCACTCGAGTGCCCTCGGTGATATGCCTGGGATCGGGGCGGGAGTCCACGGCAAGGACGCTAGTGGACGAATTCATATCTATAACGCGCTGCAAGAGAGAGGGAGAGAACATGTGGTCCGCCATGGATAGTATAAAGGGGTCATCATCGGTAAAGGACCTCACAGCATAAAGGGAAAGGGCGTTGCCCCACATGTACTCATGGTTGAAGACATAGCGAATATTCAGGCCATGCTTCGAACCGTCTCCAACCCACTCCCTTACGGCATTGCCCTGGTGACCAATGACTATGGCAAGGTCAGTTATTCCAACCGAACTGAAGGACTCCAGGGCGTAATCTATAATAGCCTTCCCTCCAACCCGAAGAAGCACTTTGTGGCGAGTTCCGTTGTTGGCTGAAAGCCGGGTCCCCTGACCCGCAGCCAGAATCACACCTTTCAAAAATCCCCCCCTGTGCGGCGATATCCAAAAATCTTTTCCTCCCCAGGCTGGGGCCTTCTCAGCCTGGAGGTGAGGCTAAAACACCGGCTTGGTTGCCTCACGGCCTTTTAGGGCTGCTAGCAGCGAGCTTCCACAGAGACAGTGCACAAAGGTACCGAGCAAGGTACCCAGCGTTGTTGAGACCGTCGTAAGGTTGGCCTACAGGACAGTACCTGATACGACCATCCTCTTGGGCCGTAGAGTAACATCACTATAGCAATCAGTCAAACATCTCTAAACGTACACCAATAAACGCCGCCTCAATCTGGTTCCTGCCATTTATCGTTATGTAATGCTAACGGACGTGACGCGAAATGATTTGCTTAGTGAACCCTTGCCCGGTATTGTATAACCTGGGTTGTTGGCCCCCTCTGTCATACAGCTCCACCCATCGCGTCAGCCGGTTTACCGAAAGGCCTATAATGCCAATGAACCGCCAAGCTTCATCGCTCATCTAACACGGCGTGAGAGGAAGGCAAATAGAACTAGGGGGGGACACCGTTGTGCCCATGACGCATTTGGGAATCAGAAGCGGCACTATTGCGCTCCAGCCGCTGCTTACGAGGCTGTAGTCTAAAATGATGGTGATACCCATTAAGCTCCCGGAGCTAAAGGTTCACATAAAGGCCGACCAGCGTCTCGTGTTCCAGCTGCTGAGCGCTATTGGTCAGGGGCAGATGCCCGGCTCCGAAGGGTCCTCCAAAGTCCTTGAGCGCAACGGCGATACCATGGTAGCCGAGTTCACAACTCCAGTTAAAACTCTTACTGGTCGCAGGAGCTACCGTACCGTCGAGGAGGTCACCCTCTATCCCAGCGAACGAATAACATTCCACGGCTTGGAGGGTCCCCTTCCCCACATGCAAGAGGAGTTCAGGCTAGAGGGAGAGGAAGGCTGCACTGACCTGTACTACACCGGAGAGTTCGGCATGGGATACTGGGTATTCGGCTGGCTTATGGCTCGATTCTATGTGCGGGGACTCCTCAAAAAGACCATCCTGGACCACATGATGGAGATAAAAGAGGCGGCAGAATCTCGCGCTCAGCGTAGCCTGGTCTTTGCCAACACCTGCGCTCACTAAAACGCCCGTCTCGTTTTCACGACGGCAACAAAGAGTTTTTCATCTGAAAATAAGGAGCATATCTTGACTCAGAGCGCCCAGCCATCATCCCAGGGTCTACAAACAGCGGACCACATTTTTTACAGCCTCACCCGAAGCATTTGTCCCCACTGCCGCAAGGTGATCGACGCTCAGATACTGTTGAAGGACGGACGGGTCATCATGCGGAAGCGCTGCCCCGACCACGGATGGATGGAGAGCCTGGTAAACTCCGACGCCGAATATTATGTTAACTCTCAGAAGTACAACAAACCGGGGAACCTCCCCTTAAAATTCAGCACCGAGGTTGTGGACGGCTGCCCCCTGGACTGCGGTCTTTGCCCCGAGCATAAGCAGCACACCTGCCTTGCGCTCATAGAGGTGAATACGGCGTGCAACCTGGCCTGTCCTACCTGCTTCGCCAACGCCGGTCGGGGGTACAACCTGTCCATGGAAGAGGTTGAGGGGATGCTAGACAGCTTTGTAGAGCTGGAGGGCCGCCCCGAGGTGGTCCAGTTCAGCGGCGGCGAACCCACCTTGCATCCTCAGATAATCGACATGATGCGCATGGCCCAGGACAAAGGCGTCCGACACGTAATGCTCAACACCAACGGCGTCCGCATCGCCAGGGACGACAGGTTTCTTGCCCAACTGGACCAGGTTCGTCCCTTCATATACCTTCAGTTCGACGGTCTGGAAGACCGCACTTATCGGATCCTCCGAGGCGAGGACCTCGTTGAGACCAAGCTAAAGGCCCTGGAGCGCCTGGCGGAGATAGACCTGGACGTTATACTGGTGCCCGCCATTGAGCGGGGCGTCAATGAGCACGAGATCGGCGCCGTCCTGAAGTTTGGCCTGGAGCATCCCGCGGTACGCGGGATAAACTTCCAGCCGGTGACCCACGTTGGCCGCCACCAGGAGTTCGACCCCATGGACCGGGTGGACATCCCTGAAGTGATTAAGGCCATCGCCGCTCAGAGCGACGGCCTGTTCCTGACCGAAGACTTTGTGCCCGTGCCCTGCTGCTTCCCCACCTGCAGCGCCATAACCTATGCCTACATTGATGAGGGAGAGGTTACTCCCCTGCCTCGGGTCCTAAAGGTGGACGACTATCTGGACTACATCACCAACCGCGCCTTCCCTAATCCCGAGCTAGACATCCGCGCCGCTTTGGAGGGCCTTTGGTCGGCATCCTCGGTGCCGGGGTCTCAAGCGGCTATCCAGGGGTTTAGCTGCGCCGGGTGCAACTTTCTGGAGCAGGAGAACATTGACCTCCAAAAGCTGAAGAAGCACATCTTTATGGTCCGGATCCAGGACTTCATGGACGCCTACAACATGGACATCAAGACCCTCATGAAGTGCTGTGTTGGCCAACTGGTGCCCGATGGACGTATAATTCCCTTCTGCGCATACAACAGCGTAGGATACCGTGAGCAGGTGCGGGCAAAGATGGCTCTCAGGGGCAGTGCCAGGTGACCCAGGAAACCCTAACCGACCAGCTTATCAAGGCGTGCTGCGCCGACTTCTACCAGAGCGACCTGGTTCGCTCCCTCCTGGGGGAAACCCTGCACCCCGGTGGGCTTGAACTCACCCAAAAGCTTGGGGAAACCCTCCAGTTAGAGGAGTTGGACCGGGTGCTGGATGTAGCCGCCGGCCTTGGGGCCAGCGCCATCCTCCTGGCCCGCACCTTTGGCTGCCAGGTCGTTGGCATAGACTACGGCGAGGAGCAGGTGTCCCAGGCGCGGCGTCGGGCCTTCGACAACAAGCTCTTCGATAAGGTAACCTTTCGCCAGGGGGACGCCGAAAACCTCAAAGACTACGACGGCACCTACGATGCCGCCATTTGCGAGTGCGCCCTGTCAACCTTCCCCAACAAGCCTGCTGCGGTGGCCGAGCTACACCGCGTCCTTCGCCCAGGCGGCCGGGTTGGCATCACCGACGTCACCCTGGATGGCCCTCTGCCGCCGGAGCTCTCAGGGGTAGCAGCCTCCGTCGCTTGTATCGGTATGGCCCTGTCCAGGGAAGGGTATCAGGAGCTTTTTAGCCACGCGGGGTTCGCCAACGTTCAGATCACCGACTACTCCCACGCTATACGGGACCTTGTAAAACAGCTCCAAACCAAGGTCATGATGGCTCGACTGGCCGCCAGCAGCGGCATCTTCCAGGTGGAGAGCATTGACCTTAAGGCGACCCAGGACCTCCTAATGGCGGCAGAAAAAGAGATCAAAGAAGGACACCTGGGATACATCATGCTCACAGCGGCAGCTTAGCCCAACGGTGCAACTCCCGGGCTAATGCATCATAATAGTATATACGTACAGAATGGAGGCTAGCTCAATGGTAAAGTTTAATGGGATCAACCACCTGGCGATGGTGACCGGAGACATGGATAAGACCGTCCGCTTCTATCGGGACGTTCTAGGAATGCCCCTGGTGGCTACAACGGGGAACGTCCCCGACAGGTATCCCTATCGCCACTACTTCTTCGAGCTGGGAGATGGCAACACCATCGCCTTCTTCGAGTGGCCTGGGATGATCGAGGAGTTCCACAAGCCCGCCGGCCTGCCCGCCAAGGGTCGGGTACAGTTCGACCACATCTCCTTCAACGTAGAGGACGAGGAGGCCCTTCTGGCGCTGAGGGCCAGCCTGGAGAGTAAGAGCGTTGAGGTCACGGAGGTGGTAGACCACAAGATAATCCACTCCATCTACTTCACCGACCCCAACGGCATCGCCCTGGAGGCCAGCTACTGGATAAAAGACCCGACGGGCAAGGAGCCGGACTACTCCGACGCCGCCTTCTTCACCGACCCAGACCCCGTGCCCTCGGCCAGGCCCCCGGTAAAGGTGAGCTGATATAGTCAGCCTTTGCCAGGTCTATACTTCCTAAGTTAACCGCCTCTGCGCACCAATGCAGAGGCGGTTTTATGATCCTCTTGCACTGGCAATATGCACGCTTCAAATCCGAGATTTCCACTTACCACCGCCTGGTAATGGCGGCAATCACCGTCAAAATGGCCAGTACAGTAGCGCCAAAAAGAGCGTTCCGAAGCGCTGTATGAGCAACAGCCATCCAACTAACTTTTTGATTTACAACCCATTCATTCCACCACAAATAATTATTTTTTAGATTAATAATGCGCAGATGATAGTCGCTTGGGTTATCTTTCGCTAAGGGATCCATATCTTGGCGACTCAACTGTTTATACGATTTCCTTTCTAGCCCGCTTACCGTCGATAGGAGCGAGTTCAGCAGTTGAACAATAACATAGGGTATTAGAGTGAGTAGAATTATGAAGTGAGCAGTTGCAATATTATCCAGCGTACCTATCAATACTATAGTGACTGCTGATATGAGAATCCCAGACAGAACTGACGCAAGGCTTAAGAGCACAATGAGTTTGGCATCAACGGTACGAATCCTTTCCTCGGCTTGCGACGTACGTTCCTTTAATTCAGCATCTATGACAGACAGCAATTGTATGTTGGATTGGCTTACGTTGAGGCTTTTGTCGCACGGAGGACACTCGGGATTCCCGGTAAGGCGTGGCCAGAATAAATCAAATATCCAGTTAAGACGCTTGTCCATCAAGCCATTTTGCAATTTGGTGTGAAATGGGGAGCCTAAGCCGATCTTCAATCCACACCCATTCACCATTTGGATTTAATTCCAAAAATATGTATTCCCCTTTTTCGTTTTGACCAAATCAATAGCACCAAATGCCAAACTAAATTGTTGAACTAATTTTCGGCACAAATCCTCGATTTTTGGGGGCAAACTATGCCTAAGATGTTCGATATTTGGATCATCTGTAGCTCGCCAGTCAATCCTACTTGATTCCCTAGCCTGCGATAGTATTTTAGCAGCAAATACGATGTCTCCTACGACCGTAACCCGTATATCTGAAGCCTTGTCCAAACGTTCCTGAAAAGTAACTGGAGCAAGTTCTAATCCAGCTAAATCACCTATATCGCTATCGGTTATTGCACTGGTGAAAATAGCTTTATTCCCATTGTCACTTTCTACATAACCAGAACTTACTGCTTTTGCAACCAATTTGTATCTGTTCGCTAGTTCCCTCACCAATATTTCGTTATTAGTTATCACGGTATCGGGTACTAAAAAGCCAAGTTTAACAGCCTTATGTAACTGATAAGGCTTGCTCTCTGCAATCGTTATCGCCTGAGGTGAACTCAACCATCGAGTGGTTTCTAGGGTGGAGAGAACTCCAGATAAAAACGCTTTTGTTTCGCGTATGCAGAATTCCGAAACTCCCGTATCTAATCCCTCTGGTAGCTCAGGATCAACGTTTCGCCGATACCATACCGACTTCACTTGGCATCCATAGAGGGATCGTGTTCCGTTATCGAATACTAAGTCGACTGGCGGTTTAAAGCCGATGCGAATTTGGGAAGGAAATCTGTCAGTATCAAATTTAAAGTACGGGACAGATCGTTCTTCGAGAGCTTTGATTACATATTCAGCTGCGAAATCATATGATGTAGTAATGAGTAACACCGTGTCAGCGGTCATCGGTAGTCTCTCGATCTACAGCTGTAGACTTCGTACCTAGAGGAGTGCCTGTTCGTTTTAATCCTGATAAGTCAGACTGATACCTAAGTAAAAAGGGCTGAATCCGAAAGCTCCATTTTGGAATCTTACTTTCGCTTGTACTTTGTTTTAGTGCTCTCATTTTAACTCTTGCCTATTCCCTCAAACGAGTCTTCTAACGATCGTCTGTAGTTTCTCTGGCGACTTTCGTCATAAAGGTGCCTAGCATTCTGGCGCCACTACTCGGATCACTGATTTGACCATTTATGGATTCGTAGATCTTCTGATCCTCCTCATCCAATGGACAATCTATCAAAAACCTCAATAGAAATGGATACGTCATCTTCTTTAACCCCCAGATACAATTCTGGCTCCATTCTACTCATGAATATTAGTTCTAACACGAGTGGCAACCGGCCGAAGTTCCCACTTGTTCGAATTGGGCCAAACCCCTAAACTAGGCCGTAATTTAGACTTCTAAGGAATGCAGTATGGCCAAGGCCGGCTTCAAAGTACTGGATAGCGATATGCACGTCATGGAGCCTCCCGACCTGTGGCAGCGGTACATTGACCCTGCCTTCAGGGACCGCGCCCCCGTTTTTAAAGGAGACCCTATGAGCCACGGCTTCGCCAACCGCTGGCAGGTGGAGGGCAAGGTCTTTCCCGCCCATTCGGAGACCAAGGCCCGCACCCAGAGCCTGGCTGGCAGGCACGAGCACATCAGCGACCGCTTCGCCGAGGCCCGGGCGCAGCAGTTCGACGCACCGTCACAGCTCAAGGCCCTGGAAGTAGAAGGCATAGACATAGCCGTTCTCTTTCGCACCTTTGGGGCCCACGTCATAGCTCTGGACGGCATGGAGGGAGACCTGGTCCTGGCCATCTGTCAGGCCTTCAACAACTGGCTGGCCGACTTCTGCGCCGCCGACCCTTCGCGGCTGAAAGGGGCCGCCCAGATGCCGATGCAGGACATCGAGAAGGCAGTCCTGGAAGCCCGACGAGCTGTTAAGGACCTGGGCATGGTGGCGTTGGTGCTGCCGTCCAATCCGGTGAGCCGCCGCCCCTGGTACGACCCCTACTACGAGCCGCTGTGGACAGAGGCAGAGGACCTTGGCGTCCCGGTCTGCTTCCACGGCATTCACGGC
>JAPULR010000068.1 GCA_027294635.1 Chloroflexota bacterium
ATAGGTTTCTCATAGGCGTTGGGCGCGCCAAAAACGATGCCGTTGTGGACGATCTTGTCCAGGGCCGCCACAACTCCCTTGGGGCTGTGGCCCAGTATCATGGCGCAGGCGTTGTTCATCCAGTCAACGTACTTGTGGCCGTCTATATCCCACATATAGCAGTCCTCGGCCCGGTCAATATATAGAGCTGGTGAGTAGCCCAGGCTCTTCATGCCGCCACCGGGCATTACTGACTTGCCGCTTTCGTAGAGGGCTATGGATTTGGGATGGCTTTCAGCGAAAAGCCGCTCCAGGGTTTCGAGAGACTTGACCATTGGGCGTTCCTCCTAAACGGTATGTAGGGTGTATGGTGGGTACCCTTTAATCGGCATCATAGTAGCATTGGTCTGTATTTGCAACATCTCTGGGCTGGATCGGGGAAGTGGCGAGTCTCCGTAGCCACGTAGATTGTTTTGGCAGAATCCCTTACTTCTCCATCAAATTCTTTACCAAATCTGTCATAACCCTAGCCTCGGCGTGAAGGGCGTTGGCGTTGACCAGGTCCATAACCTCCTGATTGGAGTAGCCCAGTAGCCCCTGCAGCACCTCCTGGGTGTGCTGCCCCAGGAGGGGAGCCGGGCCGCTTACCCCAGCGTGGGCTCCACTCAGCCGGAAGGGGGAGTTCATCACTGGGGTCTGTCCCAGGGTAGGGTCCTCCACCTGGGCTACCAGCTTTCTCTGCTCTACGTGGCGGTCCTCCAGCATCTCCTTCCAGGTCCGTACTCGACCGCACTGTACCCCGCCCTTGTCTCCCAGCAGGTCCTCCACCTGTTGCACCGAGTCGAAGGAGGCAACCCACTCCTCAACGATCCGTTCCAGCTCGTCCCGGTGATTCATTCGAGCTGTGCGGTCCCGGAAACGAGGGTCCTGGGCCAGTTCGGGCATGCCCATGGCCTGGGTGAGGTTTCGCCACCCCGGGTCAGTGGAAGCTACGATGGCTACCCAGCCGTCTTTGCCTTGGAACAGGTTGCCCGGTATTAAGATAGGCCTGCGGTTGCCGTATCGGGTGGGGACCGCCTCTCCCTGGCTGAGAAAGATGTACTGGCTGGCCCACTCGTTCTGCCACAGGATACAGTCCACCAGAGCGATATCGATGTACTGCCCCCGGCCGGTGAGACTACGTTGATATAAAGCGGCGCAGATGGCGCCAAAGGCGTGGATTCCGCCGGTGGTATCGCTGAAAGACATGCCCGTGGTCTGGGGTGCGCCGTCGGGCTCGCCGGTTAGCGAGGCTATCCCGCTCATGGACTGTACCACCATATCGCCAGCGGGCCGGTTAGCGTAGGGGCTGTCCTGCCCGAAGGCGCTAATGGAGCACATGATGATGGAAGGGTTTATTTTGCGCAGATCCTGATAGCTAAAGCCCAGGCGTTTCATAACCCCCGGCCGATAATTCTCCACCACCACGTCGGAAATCTCCGCCAGCCGCCGTAGGACCTCTTTGGCAGCGGGGTCAGCCAGGTCAAGAGAGATATCCTTTTTACCGCAGTTCTGCTGCATGAAGTATCCGCTGACCCCTTCGGGAGTGGTGTACTCGAACTGCCGGGCCACATCGCCGCCGGGAGGCTCGACTTTGATAATCTCGGCGCCCATGTCAGCCATTGTTCGAGTGCAGAAGGGGCCCGCCAGGACCCGAGTAAGGTCCAGCACCCGCACTCCCGCGAGGGGAGCACTGTGTTGCAACTCTGAATTCATCTAATCACCTCCTAGCTCAGGACCCCGGACCCTTGAAGCGTTGATATCTCCTCCGGTGACATCTTTAGCAGGGTCCCGAATACGTAGGCGTTATCCTGGCCCATATTATGCCACCACTCCAGGCGTCCAGGGGTTTCCCACATCCGCACGGGGGTTCCAGGGTATTCGATGGGCCCTGTATCGGGGTGGTCTACGGTGGTGATGAAACCCCGCTCTCTGAGGTGAGGGTCTCGAAACAGACTGCCTCCATCCTGGACAATCCCGGCAGGCACCCCGGCCCTCTGAAGTGCATCCATCACCTGGTGGGGTGAATAGTAGCGGGTCCACTCTTCAACGCGTTGGTCCAGCTCATCCCGGTGGGCCAAACGCCCTTCAACCATCGAGAATCTGGGGTTCCTGGCCCAATCTGGGGAGCCAATCGTTTGCGACAGGGCGTTCCACTCTTCCTGGTTGCCCACGGCAATTACACACCATTCGTCTTCACCCCTGCACCGGTAGGCGCCATGAGGCGCTTGACGAGGGTGGCTATTTCCGGTAGGCGTTGCGACGCGATCGTTGACAAAATAGTCCAGGTACGTTGTGCCCATGCCGAAGGCCGTGGCATCCACCTGGCTCAGCTCGATGAGCTGGCCTTCTCCAGTCCTATCGCGGTGTCGAAGGGCTGCCATCAGCGCAACCCCGCCGAAGGCGGCGCTCAAATAGTCAGGCACCCAAACGGGAGGCCCGGCAGGCTCCGAGTCATCAGCGTAGGACCATTGGTGGTACATGCCAGTGATGCCCATGGCCACGGCGGCCAAACCAACGTAGTCCCGATATGGACCGCTGAGGCCGAACCCCGGCAGCCGTGCCATGATTATGTCCTGTCGCAGCTTTCGCAGATCTTCGTAGCCCAGACTCCACCGCTCCATAACCCGCGGGCTGAAGTTCTCCACCACCACGTCGCAATGGGGAACGAGGCGCCGAATAAGCCGACGGCCCTCCTCGGTGCTCAGGTTTACGGTGATAGAGCGCTTGTTTCGGTTGATGTCGGCAAAGGTGACTCGCTGCTGAAGGAGGATACGGGGGTCCATGCCTTCGCTAACTCTGCCTCGCTGCTGGTGGGCCTGAGACTCTATCTTGATAACCTCGGCGCCGAAGGATGCCAGGTGCTGGGTCAACACGGGACCGGCGATGGCCTGGCTGAAGTCCAGGACCCTTATGCCGGATAGGGGTAGAGAGGAGTTGCTTGGCGTACCTGCCTGGCGCCGCGGAAGCGTCTCTCCGACCCCATCCAGAATTTCCCTTGTGTGCTGTCCCAGGGCTGGGGCAGGGCGCAGAACCTTGGCTGGGGTCGCGCTCAGCCTGAAGGGAGAGCGTACCAACTTACATTCTCCAATTGCGGGATGATGAACAGTTTGGAAGG
>JAPULR010000069.1 GCA_027294635.1 Chloroflexota bacterium
CATCGGAATCTCCCTGGGCGAAGCTGACCCGGCCTTCAATGCCGATGGTTCCCGGATCCCGGCCCGCCGCTCCATCAAGGGCCGCATGCACAGCTCGTTGGAGTCTATCGGTTCCCTACTCGCTGGGCTACATCATAAGCAGCAGCCAGATAGACCGGCTTGGGATTTAGCTCATACTCCCGTAGGCAGGCCTCGGTGAATTTGATGCTGTGGGCACCGCTCGCGGTCACCGCTCGGTCGATCAAGTCCTCATGTCGCTCGGTAGGAGGCGTGAAGTCGGGAGTTGAAGCAGGCAACTCCTCCGAGAACCACGCGTATATGGCGGCACATGCCTGCCAGGCGTAGCGGGCTGCCAGCCGGGCATCGGCCTCGGAAATGTAGGGCACCAAGTATGTCAGCGCATCGGTATTCTTAGGGTCGTGCTCCGAAATGGGAGTCTACTTCCACCTAGCCAGAAGCGACACGGAAGTTGGCTCTCTAGAAGGACTTCTTTTCGGGGAACCTATGCTCCGTCGAACAGATCATCCGCTGAGTCTACCAAAAAGAAAACCCATTAACTTAATGTCTCTGTCGTACGGCCCCTGAGACCTAGGCTGACCAGTGCCGCGAGAATAGCGCTAACTAAGGACAGAAGAAACACACGTCTCAACCCGTCAACATCCACTTCATTGGCGCTCAGCATTCCTGCAATTAAAGCAGTCCCGACTATGCTGCCCAGATACCGGCTGGTTGAATATAGACCCGCGGCGGAGCCGGCTTGATCGCTATCAACTGCCTCTACCGCGGAAGTCTGCAACCCGGGAGAGGCCAAACCCAAACCTAATCCGACCAGGGACAGTCCCACTATGAGTGTTGTTATTGACACATCCTGGCCGGCAAAGGCGATCGGCATGATGCCAACTGCGAGAATGGACAAGCCGGAAGTGGTGGGAATGCGTCTACCGATCTTATCGATCATGCGGCCGCCAACGTAGGACGATACGATCATGCCAGCGGACATCACAAAAAGGATGAGGCCTATATGTAATGATGAGTCGTTCCTGCTGGATAGGAGGAGGGGTATCGACACCAGTAATGTGTACATCGCGAGATTCGCGAACCCGATTCCTGCGGCCGCCGCACTGAAGGATTTCTGAATAAAGAAATTTAGCTGCACGATAGGGTCCGGCTGCCGTCTCTCGTACCAACAAAATGAGACTGTTCCAACCGCGATCAGGGGGACCCCAATCCCAACCACCCAGAGATTTGCGCCCTTGGAGAAAGAGATCAAAATCCAGGCGATGGCGACGAGCAGCGTTGGAAGCACCACGGCTCCGTAGATGTCGAATTCCTGGTTGGATGCGGCGATCTGTTTCCGGGGAAGATGCTTTAGCCCAATCAATAGAGCAGGAACAACCAAAAGCAGGTTGACGTAGAAGATCGCGCTCCAACCCGCAGCCTCCACCAGGATTCCACCCACCGGCGGTCCCAATGCGGCGGCAACTGCTATCCCAGCTCCCATCAGTCCAAATCCGGCCCCACGGCGATGGGCGGGCAGTATCCCCCGAAGTAAGGCGAAACCATTGGGGACGATCAGTGCGGCGGATACCGCCTGAAACACACGAAACACCAGCAAGACGGGCAACGAAGGGGCTAACGAGGCGCCAATGGAGACGAGGCCAAATACGGACAATCCGCTTAGAACCATGGTCCGGTGGCCAAAGCTGTCTCCCAATTTACCCGCCAGAGGTTGGAGCGACGCCATGGCTATGAGATAAGCGGTGATGAGCCAACCGGCGCTGGAAATCCCCACGCCGAAATCCAGCATGATATCCGGTAACGCTACCGCAATCATGGTGGAGTTGAGCGGGGCTAAGAAAAGGCCAAGCACCACCGTGAGGAGTATGAGGCGCTCACCTTTAACGGCTACACTTGGCGCTCCCGGGCGTGCGGCTCCTGCCGGTTCAGCCTCTGGAGTCAATCCTCACGATTCCCTTCGCCCCATCGACCGTCAATGTCATTCCGTCGCTGATCACGGCAGTGCCCACGACGGTGCCGACCACGCACGGCATCTTGTACTCCCTTGAAACGATGGCGCAGTGGCTCAGCGGCCCACCAGTATCCGCTACTACCGCCCCAGCTATTGAAAACAATGGCGTCCAGGGCGGCATGGTCATTTCGCAGACCATGATGTCCCCTTTCTCCAGTTTGCTGGCTTCATTTAAGGTTCGGACAACCTTGGCCGTGCCTTGCACGGTTCCCGGCGAGGCACCCAGGCCCTGGATGATATCTGGGTCCCGGCTTGGCTCTGGAGGGACTCCAAAGAATTTGGCGAATCCAGCGCCCAAAGGGTCTTCCTCACCTTCATGATGAGGAGGCTCCCCGATCACCGGCACCGGAACTATCTTGGACCACTTCTCCATTTCACCCTTTCGCTCCGATACCAGAGTTTGGTGTTCTGTACCAGAAAATCCGGACCGAATCTCGTTGCAGGTCAGGTGGAAAATATCATTCTTTTCGGCAATGCTTCCGCTCTTTGCTAGCCGTCGGCCCATCTCCAAGATGGGTAGCCGCATAACGGTGTTTCCTCTCTGGTCGATGTAGAAGTTGTGATCCTCCGTGATGGTGGCGAAGGGTTCAGCCTGGAGATAAAGCTGATTGAATTGCTCCAATTTTTCGGGCTGGCTGGACAGGGCTTGCCTAGCTTTGGCCAGCAATTCTTCGCGCCTCTTTATAGCTTGTTGATATTTGTTTTCCGGGTTTTCACCGTCATCCAAGCGCATATACCCCTGGATGGCGTTCAGAGGCATTGTGGGGTCTTCTCTCCAAGAAGGATCCGCCAATTCGAAAGCTTCCGAACGCCAGCCGTACTCATCCAGATAGTCTTTAAACGCTTCAAGGAAGTTGCGGCCTTCAACGGTGGTTTCCAACTCAATCAGGAGTTGGTCCGGCTGATGGCGTTCAAATAGTTGGGTAAGCCCAGTGCTTCGATTGACGGCGCGCCCCAGGCCCCACATCGCCCGTCCAGCTGCTAGAGAGATAGTCGGAAACCCCTGAAGTGCCTCGTATGCCTCAGTTTGGTCCTCGGGATTCATTTGTTCATTGTAGAAGTCCACAAACAGGCCGGCGCTGGCGATAGCAAAGTTGATCTTCCCGTGAACTACGTACCGGGCTAAGAAATCTTGGTACATCTGCTCCAGGGTGCTGATCAGTTGTTGGTCGGTAAGGGCTGCGTAGTCCCTGGTCATCGAGGATTCCAGAGCGGGCAGGATTGAGGGCAACCACTCATCCGCCCACAGCGTTCCCATGTTCGGTAAGATTGTCCCCAGGGTTGCCTTATACCTTTCCACTCGCTGCTCAATCGTTTCGCCCCCAAGTTCTTGGGGCACCAAGGCGAAGTAAGCATAGGTGTTTATGTTCTTGTATAGCAGCCCAACCGGGCACGCGAATTCGTCCATAGCAGCGGAGAATCCTGTAGAGATGGCCGAATTGAATATGTCCTGGGTTAAAGTGGTCTGGGGCCTGGGACAATGCATCTTATCCCATTGCCAAAAACCTTCCAAGTCGGATGGAATCGGGAAATCAGTAGAGGCGTTCGCGCTGGTCATAAAACACTCCGGTCAAAAAATTGGCGTTCGTGGTTTAGGTATTTTTGCTGCCGGTACCGGACAGCCCTGCCTGTGAAATCTTGCGCTATAGGGTGGTGATCGGTCTGCATTGAAGGAGATAGAGGTCATCCGATTGGTAGGCGAATTCTAAGTCAACCGGCCAACCCATTTCTCTTTCAAGATCCATAGCGAGTTGGGCGATCTCCCTGATTTTCGCCTCATCCAATGTTACGGCCTGCCGTTGAGATCGGGGAACATCCACCTCTTTGGTACCGCCTTCTGCCAAGACGGTCATCAGTCCTTTCTCCCCTAGGCATCTATCCTTCACTCTTAAATCGGCTTTATTTACTATCCAGGTGTCAGGAGTCACCTTCCCCGAGACTAAGCTTTCTCCCAACCCCCAGGTGGCGTTAATCATAACTTCGTCTCTGATTCCGCTGACAGGATTGACGCTAAAGACTACGCCAGATACGCCGGCTGAAATCAACTGTTGTACAAGAACTGCAATGCCTAAGCTTTCATCGGGTAAATTATGCTCCCTGCGATAGCTCGCCATCCTTTCCCCGCCGACGGAATTCCAGCACTTAACGATGGCAGCGGAGATGGCTTCCGGTCCTTTGATGTTTAGGTAGGTATCGTATTGCCCGGCAAAAGAAGAACTAAGACCATCTTCGTCCAGTGCTGAGGACCTAACGGCTACTGCCGGCTCTACGATTTCGCACCTGATTGTCATCTTTTGATATTCACGAGAGACGGCGTCTCTTAGGTCTCGAGGCAGCGCCTGCTGGTGCGCCGATTCCTCCTCAAAACCCTTCAACCACTGAACATAATATTCGGGAGTGATGCAAAACCCGGTTGGCACTCTGTACTCATCGGCCAACCGGCTCAGATTGGCCGCCTTGCCGCCAACCCTTTGAACCTGATGGCAGTCTTCATCCCCGAGCCATAAAATTGTCATGTGTACCCCAAGAGCTTTGTGACGCCTTGCCTACTTCCCGAAGAGTCCATCTGATCAACCATTCCTCTAATAATCCTTTTGCTGATTTAATTAAGGCGGTCGTTGCTTAAATCTGGATATTCATGTGAGATTGGCATAAAGACGGTTCAAATTACCGTAGCGACCGGGGTCCAAATCCTTGCCCTTTAATGCCAAATGCTCCGGCCCATAACGGTGGGCCCGGAAAACTGTATTTGATAGGTCCAAGGGCCCGCCACCTACCGCCCTTGCGCCAGGTTGTGTGAACGGGTTGATGTATTCCCAAACTATTTCCCGATTGCCGGTTACCTCGAACATCCGTCCAGTACAGCCCTCGCAAATCAAAGTGTTTCCATTGGCTAGACGTTGTGCGCTGCTAATCAGCGGACTGAAGAAGGAGAAGGGCGGGTCTGCTAAGTACTCCCATTCGATCTGGTTCGTAGTCGGATCTACCTCGATTACTCTCGAGTAGGGCACCCCTCTGGCGTGGTGAGAGCCGTTGTCGAAAAGCAGAACACGACCGTTATCCAACATGGTCGGATGATGCTGATGGGAGATTTCTCCTGGACCCCACTTCCATCGAAAGTTCCCGGAGGTTCTGTCGACGATTCCTACCGTGCTGATCTGTCTAAAGCTAACCAGCAGATTTTCATCCGGTGTAAGGTTTAGCGCGTTTTGGTGCGTCCATTCGTTTCGATTTTCCAGAGGGCAAATCACATCCTCTTCGTAATTGAGGTGCTCCCAAGACTTCCACTCCCAGACAACCTCGCCCGTGGGTGCAATTTCAGTTACCAGATCACCCATCATCTTCCCCGGATCGCCGTCGAAGCCACCCTGAACTTGAGAGGAAACTTCAGGAGGGAGGACAACCCATTGCAGCGCCAAGGTGTTGCCGTTGGATAGACGTTCGAAGTCTAAATGCATTAAGGGACTGCGGTGCTCCCATACCACGTTACTGTCCCAGTCCAGCTCCAATAAAGCTGCGGCACCTCCTGGGCCTGGACTCTGTTGGGGAGCATGGGTGCGTAAAAGCAAGTGACCGTTGGGCAGAAGAAACCCGTATCCGATTCCTTCGGATGAGTGCCACTGGTGGCAGATGCGTCCTTCCATATCGATCAAATACGAGTAGTAACCGCCAAAGTTGTTGCAAAATAAGGTGTATCCACGGAAACAACGATCGGGTGTGTAGTGGCTAAGCCCTACATGGTGCAACACAACTGGGCCTCCGAAACAAAATTATTAAGGGGCAATAGTAGCGTTGGGGCACGGCGTTTGTCCACGGTTTGGCTTCTCAGTGGTCCTCCATTACCAGGCCAGTGGTTGATATGGTGTGGTTGGCTATCAGCGTTATCTCAGTGGCTGGGGCCGGTTGTTGCCCCTAATTCGGGCTCTTTCCCCAAATAGCCCTATTCCAGAAGGTCGCTTCAAAACGAGAGCACCCTTTCTGGAAGTAAAGAAACTCGTGGGGCCGTT
>JAPULR010000007.1 GCA_027294635.1 Chloroflexota bacterium
ATTGTAGCTTCAGTGACTGAGGCAGTGGCGCAGGATGCTGGAGGCTGAGACGGTAGAGGGAGAGCCTTCAGAGGAGGGTGGTTAGTGCTGGAGGCAACTACTGGAATGATGGGTCTGTTGGCTTAGGGGGTAGAGGCTTAGAGCGTGTGAGGTGTCTCAGGATATACGCCCACGGATTTAATTTTAACAAAAACCTTTGGACCGTCTGAAATATTGGCTGCTGAAACTCGTTCATCTAGCCTGTTGCTGTCTAAATAGAAGAGCACCGCTGCACAGGGAGAGTACTGTGGCGGTGCTCATTTAGAAGGAACCAGGCCAGTTACATAGACCTGCGGTTCCTCACTACTAGCTTCATCCTAAAGTAACCAGATTACTTCCCACATCGTCCAATAGCACTAAAGATTCTGGGCCATAGGTCATTACTTAGCATTGCCGACAAATTGCCGACATACTCCCCATAACATAGCAAGACCCAACGGCACTACGAGAACCAACATCCTTCACTTCCCATATAGTGCCCTATTATACGGGAAGTGAAGAGACACCCCAATACGATGGGCAACAATCTTGAAAACCGCTGTACGTGCAAGCGTACCGTGGGTTCGAATCCCACTCCCTCCGCCATTTTAGGCGCGATTTGGACAAATCGAGGCCTCGAGGGTTTATCCAATTGACTCCGTTTTTTGGATTTGCTAACCGAGTGTTTCTGATTTGATGATAGCCGAACGCATCATACAAGTCCCAGGATGGCGGGTATACTGCCGCGAAGTTCGTGCCCCTCGATCCATCCCTCTTTTAACCGTACAGGCTGATTCAACGTCATCCTACTTTTCGAACCTATTGTGGGGAGTCCAATTAATCTTGACAATCATTCATCCGAATACTAGGATTCGCCTCATGATGCGTAAGTGAGACCCTAACCTTTGGCTAACCTATTTACCAAGTTGGAGGTCTCTCTGTGTCTAGTATTACTCCCACCCAATCCATTTCCCCGCTGCCTTTAGTAGCAGAATCCGTCAGCAAACAGTACCCAGGT
This sequence comes from Chloroflexota bacterium, assembly GCA_027294635.1. Classification (GTDB taxonomy): domain Bacteria; phylum Chloroflexota; class Dehalococcoidia; order Lucifugimonadales; genus JAPULR01. The sequence continues at coordinate 1,037 of JAPULR010000007.1, forward strand.
GGTCTTTGGGCCAATCGCGACATCTCCCTGACCATCGGTCCATCAGAGATTCTGGGTATTCTCGGCCCGAACGGCTCTGGCAAAACCACCTTCGTTCGCCAGATAACTACTGAAACCCTCCCCACTTCTGGTCAGATAACGGTTTTTGGGGTCAATGTTGTAACTGAGCCAACCCGGGCAAAATATATGTTGGGCGTAGTGCCACAGGATTGGATCTTGCTTTGGGACTGTTCTGTTTACCACACCCTCCGCATTTTCGGGAAGCTTCGAGGCCTGAATCCAAAGGCCGCAGCTAATCGGGCCCGTGAGTTGATAGATGAACTTGAGATGCATACGTTCCAAAATCGGGTCTTTGCAACCATCTCAGGCGGAGAAAGGCAGAGGATTCTGCTCGCCATGGCATCCTTGGCTCAGCCTAAGCTGCTATTGCTCGATGAGCCCACCACAGGACTGGATCCAGTAACTCGTCGGCAGGTTTGGAGATGGATACGCCAGAAAAGAGAACAAGGGAGCAGCGTGCTTATCACGACTCACTACATGGAAGAAGCAGAGGTGCTGTGCGATAGAGTCGGGATTATGTATCGAGGGAGCATACGAGAAATGGACACTATCGCTGGGCTGCGCGGCCTACATGCGGGTGAATTTAAGTTGACTTACACTCCTGACGGCAAAGAATCTGAGAATATCGAGACTATCTACGGAGAAACCGACCAGGAGTTAGTGGACCAAGCACGAGCTATGGGGATAGAGGAATTCGCCATTTCCAAAACCAGCCTGGAAGACGTTTATCTCACTATAGTGGGCGCCAAAGAGGGTGTCACTTGGTAGCAAAACAAGACGTTGAATCGGCCTCACTTGCAAACCCCGATTTCCCCGGTAGTTTTCGAAAGTTTATATCCGATTCGTGGTCTCTAGTCGAGATCAAAGTAATCGTCACGAGACGACATATTCTTTGGCACGCCTTTGGGGCTCTGATATTTCCATTGAGTATGTTTTACTGGGCTACTGCGATTTCCCCTGGCCGGTTCGAATCTAACTTTCGTATTTTGGTTGGGACCCTCATCCTGGGTATTGGCCAGGCTGTTGGTAGCAATGTTGGGCTCTGGACCCTCCAGGATCGCTTCACGAGGCGATTGCGCTTGTTGCTGACCATGCCCGGTATCAAAAGCATCCTATGCAATCGGGACGCTAGTGTACGGGGGGCTACAGTCAATCATACTGGTGACGCTCTTTTTGCTGTTCGCCTGGTTGGCTGGTGCTGACTATTCTTTACACTGGACCGTACCTATATTGATCCTGGGGATTATCGTGACGATGACTGGTGCGACTCTGATTGTCGTCAGCTTGGTCCCTGACGTAAACATAGGCATCATTGCTAACAGTATGCTTGGGATTGTCCTCGTTATGCTTTCCCCGGTATTTTACACCTTCGAAAATGCCCCGCGGCTGTTTAAATGGCTCGGCTGGATTTCTCCGTTCAGGTACGCAGCGGATGGAATTGAAAAGGGGCTGAGCGGGCAGTCGGCATCGTGGTCGGAGCTAACTATTCTGACGGGAGCTGCCATCGTATCGATGACAGTAGGGATTCGGATATTGCGATGGAGGGATATATGAGAGTCTGGCAACTCTTGCGTTGGACCTAGGCGCTGTTTAATGGAAGATCATTTATTGAACAAGCGTCAGGCGGTACCCCTAGCAGTACTGGTTGTAGCGCCTTAGCCGGGTTGGACCTCCGGTTGGTGAGTCCAACTCACCCTCCATGTGTAACAAGGACTACATGTTGCTCATATCCGTTAGCGCCGTGCTGAACGACTGGCAATTGGATATGGATGTGGAAAGCTACTAAACTAGATGGTGACATTCTTTAAAGGGGCGACAACCAACCGCCATGTACATCCGGTTTAGAGTATGAGGGCATGACAGCACAGAAAAACGGACCCAAGAGCTCTCCGGGGACCCTTCCTACCTCTGACTTCATCCGCACCATAGTACAGACGGACCTAAAAACCAACAAATTCGAAGGCCGGGTCATTACACGGTTTCCACCGGAGCCCAACGGTTATCTGCACATTGGACACGCAAAGTCGGCTCTCCTCAATTTCGGCATTGCCGCCGACTATGGGGGTGTCTGCCACCTGCGGTTTGATGACACCAACCCCACCAAGGAAGAGGTGGAGTATGTCCACTCGATCCAGGAGGACCTACGCTGGTTAGGGTTAGATTGGGGTGACCATCTCTACTACTCCTCCGACTACTTCGACCGGCTGTACGAATACGCGTTGCGGCTAATTCAGAAGGGCAAAGCCTACGTTTGCGACCTGAGCCAGGACGAGATTAGGCGGTACAGGGGGAACTTCACTGAGCCTGGTAAAAGGAGCCCCTTCCGTGAGAGGTCCGTTTCGGAGAACCTGGACCTGTTCGAGCGTATGAGGGCGGGAGAGTTCGAGGACGGCTTTCGCGTTCTGCGCGCCAAGATCGACATGACCTCAGGCAACTTGAACATGCGAGACCCCGTCATCTATCGAATCATGAACGTCCCCCACCACCGGACCGGCGACAAGTGGTGCATCTACCCTACTTACGATTTCGCCCATGGCCAGTCCGATTCCATCGAGGGTATAACACATTCCATCTGCACCCTGGAATTCGAAGACCACCGGCCTCTATACGACTGGTTCCTTGACCAGCTGAATATCCATCATCCCCAACAGATCGAATTTGCACGCCTAAACCTCAGCCACACCGTGATGAGCAAGCGGAAACTCCTGGAGCTAGTGGAACAGGGCTACGTAACTGGCTGGGACGACCCAAGAATGCCAACCCTCTCGGGAATGCGAAGGCGAGGATACACCCCGGAGTCTATACGGGTCTTCTGTGAACGAATTGGAGTGGCTAAGAGGGAGAATACGGTCGAAATCGCGATGCTCGAACACTGCGTCCGGGAAGACCTGAATAAAAGAGCCCTGCGGGCTATGGCTGTGCTCAATCCACTCCGTCTGGTTATCGAAAACTACCCTGAGGGGCAGGTGGAGGAGCTGGAGGCAGTCAACAATCCCGAGGACCCCTCGATGGGTTCGCGGATGGTCCCTTTTTCGAGGGAGCTTTACGTCGAGCGGGACGACTTTCAAGAGGACCCGCCACCAAAGTTTTATCGTCTGGCGCCAGGCAAGGAGGTGCGGCTGAGGTACGGCTACCTAATCAAGTGCGTGAAGATAAAGAAGGATGAAGAGACAGGAGAGGTGATTGAGCTGCGCTGTACCTACGACCCTGAGACCCGAGGAGGACAAGCCCCGGATGGTCGTAAAGTAAGAGGGACCATACACTGGGTTTCAGCCCCTCACTCCATTGCGGCGGAAGTCCGTCTATACGATCACTTATTTGCCACCGAAAAACCCGACGAAACTACCGATGGCTCCGACTACAGAAGAAGTCTGAACCCAAACTCGCTGGTGACCCTATCCTCGTGCCGCCTCGAACCGAGTTTATCTAGCGCCAAATCCGGAACTCCATACCAGTTTGAAAGGCTCGGGTACTTCTGCTTGGATCCTGTTGACTCGTCTACTGGATCGCTGGTATTTAACCGGACAGTACCGTTGCGAGACTCGTGGAGCAAGGTCAAAAAGGCGTAGAGTGCTTTGTCCATCTTCATTGGCGCAATTATGAAGCAAGCGTACTGTAGGTTCGAATACCACTCCCTCCGCCACATTTAGGCTCCCTTCCGCATCTTTACTTTCGCTGACCCCTACCCAAGCACCGTGCAGTTCTGGGCCCAAGCCCAGCCGCTTCCTCCGGAGGTTGACAAGAAGGCGTTTTCCGATGAATCTTATGTGACCATTATTTGAGAACGGAGGGTTCCGATGTATACGACTGACATGTATGAGGGCATGCTCGCGGAAACCATCACGATTCAGGGACACAACGGCGACAGCATTAACGCCTACTTTGCCCGGCCCCTGGGCCCCGGACAATTCCCCGGCGTGGTGCTGGTCCACCATATGCCGGGCTGGGACGAATGGTATAAAGAGGCCACCCGGAAATTCGCTCATCACGGGTACACCGCCATTTGCCCCAACCTTTACTATCGAGACGGCCATGGGACCCCTGAGGACGTTGCCGCGATGATCCGCGGAGCAGGGGGCGTTTCCGACGACCAGGTTGTCGGCGATATGGCGGCTGGGAGGGATTACCTACGCAACCTTCCCTACGCCAACGGCAAGGTCGGAATCATCGGGACCTGCTCGGGCGGACGACAAACCTTCCTAGTAGCCTGCCGATCGACGGGCTTTGACGCCGCGGTGGACTGCTGGGGCGGACGGGTGGTGATGTCGAAGGATGAACTCACCTCCAAACAGCCCGTAGCTCCCATCGACTACACCAAAGACCTATCGTGTCCTCTCCTCGGCCTCTTCGGCGAGGACGACCAGTCCCCTCCGCCAGACCAGGTAGCACAGCACGAGGAGGAACTCAAAAAGCACGGCAAAAACTACGAGTTCCACATGTACCCCAACGCAGGCCACGGTTTCTTCTACTATGACAGGCCAATGTACCGCCAGGAGCAGGCTGTAGACGGCTGGCAGAAGGTATTTGCTTTCTTTGGAAAGCACCTGGGGCCATCGGCCTAACTGCCGGAATCTGTTTGCTAAGGATTGAGAGGAGAGATACCATGTGCACCATGATTGTTAAGAAAGCGCAGATATCGGGCAGCGGAAAGGGCACCCAAGGCTGGTTTAAGTTGAGCCAGGTAAACGTGTCATATGATCACCCCTTTCATGCTCCCCTGGATCACGCGCTGAACATCGACTTTGTCAACGAAGGGGAGGGCCCGGGAGCGAGGGTGGCCGTCGAGCTTGACGCCGAATCGGCACGACGCCTGGTGCGGTCAATCGAGGCCGCGCTAGATCAAGGCAAAGAGTACCACTAAAAATCCCAACCCACGGGATTGCTCTGCCGTTATCAAGGATGGCAAACGGATTCGCAAGGTTTGGAAAGTTCCTTAACGTCCCGACCAGCGGCGCGCGGTATCCTCATAAAGGCAGCTTAGGCCTTGCGAGACAATAGCTTCACGGTCTTTACCAGATTCCCATGGCTGCTGGGCGCGTTAACCAGCGAAATGTCCTTGAGCAAGCCACACTGGACACACTTTGCAAATGTACCAAAGCTGTCCTGGTCAAGGTAGAGAGTTCCACTGCACTTTGGGCATGTCATCATTACTTCTCAGACCTCCCTTTGCTTTACTAATACTTGTGCACCCGTGTAAAGGGAGCGGTAACCTTGATAAAAAAGTGGGAAACACACGGTAAAAACTCTGATAAGGTCTTCCTGTAGAAGCTTACGGGGCGTCGCACCGGTTTGAATCCTGTGGCAGCCAGGACCAATGCACCAACTATCCACAACGGTGGCACCAGCCCTCCCCTTTCATGATCTGATCCGTTTCACCGGTTAAAGTAGCAAAGGTCATGGCCCGTGTAATCAATAGGATGGCCGATTTTCCGTAGTCCGAAAGGTTGATTTGTGGATCAGTCCCCTTACCGATGGGCAACCTTCTACGAGCCTAGGGAACTCCTTTAGAGACCAGCCTTCATCTCTGACACCTAGAGGGTGGTACACTGTTTC
>JAPULR010000070.1 GCA_027294635.1 Chloroflexota bacterium
TTTTGTCGCTGGAGCCACTGGATTCGCCCTTCTGTTGGCCTGCAATTTCGAGCCTATATACGGGTAATAGTGCTATATAAGGTGATGAATCGGGGCTGTCAGAAATTTCTTATTAGTTGTATCTTGTAGATGGGTCTGTAAGAGACTTGTAAGAGTTTTGAGGGGTAGTCTGAATGTCGCGTGGTTCAACTGTTCTGCCTTCGGACGCCTGGCCGAAACCTGGGCTCAGGACGCCCTGCTGAACCGGGAAGTGGTCTTCGCCCTGATTAAGAACGAGAACCAGGACGAAGTCGGCGCGGTCCCGATTATGGTGGTCCACAACGAGATAGTGTTCCAAGTACCTGCTGACCAGGCGCAGGAGTGGCTAGTCAAGGCGAAGGCCGATGGGATGAAGGAGTGCCTGTAGGCAGTCCCTGTGGTAGTGGCAGTACCTACGAAAGAGACGAGGTAGTTATTTATCCCTTGGTTGACCTGAACGAGAGAAAGATCGTTGGCCAGCAATTGCTGGAATAATAGTGGTGCCAAAGGGAGGCCATAGTTGATGATTACCTACGACACATTCCCCCCCGATGAGGTATTTGTGGGCAACATAGTCCCTGGTCTGCTGCCATCTATAGCCTGGCCACCGCAGTTTGGCCCGCCAGTTAACCTGTCCCTTATGGAACCTTCCATCCGCCAGTGGGCGTTCGAGTTTTGGCTTAGTCGCTGTTTGGCACCAAAGTGGGATTGGCTATTTCCCCGCGATATAGGTAACATCCGACTTGTCGTTCGTAGAGTTGGTAGTCGGGTTTCCTGGGACCGCATTTGGTCCTGGCTGCTGAACGACGACGATGTAATCGGTACCTCGGGCACAGAAGGGTAAAGACGGTCGCGCCTAGGGTTCACGCACAACATGCGAGAAGGTCAACTATGTGTAAAGGATGTACAACCGGGCAGAGACCATTCGCGGCGGTGTGGTGGCGAGTATCCACTGCCTCCCAGTTGGATATGTCTCCTGAAGTCCAGCAGACCGAAGCCACAAAGCTGCTGGAATCTGAGGGTTACCACGTTCCCAATCAGTACGTTCTGGGAGCTGACTGGTCCTCTCCGGAGGTAATGGACTGCCCTGAGATGCAAGAACTCCTTGCCTTGATCGAGGTCGGGGCCATCCATGCTGTTGGGGTATACCACCCCGACCGCTTAGCCGCCAAGCCAGCCCATCGACTCATCTTCCGGAATATTTGCGAGCAGCAGAATGTTAAGCTGTTCACGGCCAACGGCCAACTCTATGACGGACCTGAGGGCGAGTTCCTGGACTTCGCCGTAACCTGGGCTAAGTACCAACAGGTACTCCGGGCCCAGCGGTCCTCCAAAGAGGGGTTGCGGTCCAGGGCAACGCAGAAGGGGTTGCGACCTTCCGGCAGGCCACCTTTTGGCTATGAATATCCCAGTAACGGCTCAGAAATTGACCACTCCCGTTTGGTGGCCTCATCCGACTGGTGCATCGTCGATCGATTTTGGCAGAAGTTCCTCAACGGGAAATCCATACACCGCATCATAAACGACTTCGAGAAAGAGGGGGTGCTTTCTCCCAAGGGCAGACCTCGCTGGGATCCGTCCACCATCTCCCAGATGCTGAGAAACCCGACCTATGCGGGGAGGCCCTTCGGCCTTCGGTACAAGGCCGTCTCTCCTTTGAAGAGGACAGCCCGCACCTACGGTAAAAGTTCTCTAGCGGACACGCCAATGGAGGAATGGATACCATTGAAAGTCTCCGTGGAGCCGCCAGTCGTTACCTGGGAGCAGTATCTGACCACCCAGGAGAAGTTGAAGGCCAACCAAAAATATAGCCCCAGAAACGCTAAGTATCAGTATCTGCTCCGTGGTTTGATGGCGTGCGAGGTCCACGACAAGAACTACCATGGCCGACACCATAAAAAGGAAGCGGCTGAATTCGTTTATGTCTGCTCCGCCTATCGTCCTGGCACTATCCCGGGCCCATGCAAGAGGTACATTTATGGGAACACAGTGGACCGTGAGGTATGGCAGCAAGCAGTGAACCTCCTAGCGCAACCCCAGTCTATTCTTAACGCCTTGGAGGAACGGAAGGCGGTCCAGGCCACTACTGAGCGAACGGTGGTGGACAGTCTACAGCGGCTAGAGAGGAAGCTGGACACCAACCGCAATGCGGAAACCAAGCTGGTGGACCTTTACATAAAGGGAGACATTTCCGAGGATGTTTACCCCAGGAATTGGGCCCTGCTAAAGGACGAAAAAGCCTGGTGTGAAGACGAAATAGTCCGACTCCAAAAGCAACTGGATGCGGTTCGCCAGAGTTTCGTCACGTTGGAGCAAGTATACGCGCTTCGGGAAAGGATTGGGCAGAAACTGGCTACGGCCAGTTACGATGACAAGCGGTTTATCCTGGAAGGGCTGGAAACCAAAGTGTTGGTATCGCCAGAGGGGAATATTAAGGTAATTTTTTCCATTCCCACCGAGCCCACAGATACGGAGCTTATGTTGACAGCCCCGGAGAGATATCCACTTCTACCTGAACGATTTGCCCTTCCAGACCCAGCACCGCACAGGTTTGAGCCATCGCTAGCAACGATCTTCCTCCTCGCCTCTGGGAGGTATCGCGGATATATCCGGGCCGGGCGGCCTATAGGGAGTGAATGGAGAAGATTGATTGTCAAAGCCCGGCCAATTGTCAGCCGAGCCCAACTATACGGGAAATCGCGCGGTGACGCTATCCCAATCCGACAGCAACTTGGTAAAGGTCAGCGGCCACGGCAATCGGTCCGGAGAAATGCTGACGAGCTTCGTCGATAAGCGGCCCGTGCTGGCTGTGAAACGGAGTGTCTATGTGGGTCATAATAAGCTCCGACGCTCCCGCCAGTTCGGCCGACCGGGCAGCTTCCGCGGCCGTGCTGTGCCCCCTTCGGCCCGTGCTTTCCTGCTCTGCGTCGATGCTTAAAGCCTCGTGGATTAGAACCCTGGCTCCCTGGGCCGCCTCCACCAGGGAGGGACTGAAACGAGTGTCCCCGGAGAAAACCACCGCCAAGCCATCTCGTTCAATCCGCCAACCCACCGCGCCGCTTATGTGATCCACCGGAAAAGCCGAGGCTCTCACGCCAAAACCCAGGTCCAGCCACCGGCCGTTTTGAACTGGATGCAAGGTGACCAACTGCTTCCCCTCGGCGGAGGCTACCCCATCCCGGTTCACCGAATGGGTGATGCTGGTAGCCTGGAATAGGCGCATAACCCCCGC
>JAPULR010000071.1 GCA_027294635.1 Chloroflexota bacterium
TCCCGGCTACAAGGAGACCCTCCTGGTTTATTCGCTCCACGTGCTCCGACACCTTGTCGACAAAGGTGACATCCTCGCCGGCCAGGGCGACTCTTGCGCCAGCAATGCCTCCGATGGCCCCGGCGCCGTAAACGGTGATGCTCATGCCAACCTCCTAAGCGGCTCTTCCTCCTAGACGGCAGCGTCTTGGCCTAGTGTCAGTGCTCCGTGATTATGTGCCTGCGTAGGTGCCCAGTCAACATCCCCAAAAGACGCTTTACTTGATTGACATCTCTCGCTGCCGGAGGCCAGAATACCTTTTTAGGAACTCGTTTAAAGAGCGTGGCTGTGGGACTACCCAATGGTCTGGACAGCGTGACGGAAAAAGCGAGGCTATGAACCAGGTGAATGGTGATTACGACCTGCTGGTGATAGGCGGAGGCGTGGCGGGCCTGACAGCCGGGATGTACGGTGCTCGCTATGGCCTGCGCACCGCGGTCATTGAGCGGATGATGAGCGGGAACCAGATAATCAACGTGGAGCGCATTGAGGACTTTCCTGGCTTTCCCCAGGGTGTATCCGGCGCTGAGCTGGGCCCACTGATGCAGGAGCAGGCTATGAACGCCGGCGCCAGGTTCCTGATTGAGGAGGTCACGGGCCTCAGCCTGAAGGGACAGCATAAGGTGGTTACCACTTATGACGGAGCACATAAGGCCAAGGCCCTGATTATTGCGGCAGGCTCCACCCTGAGGACTCTGGGTCTTCCCCGAGAGGAGGAGCTGTACGGCAGGGGTCTCTCCCACTGTGCCTCCTGTGACGGCCCATTTTTCCAGGACCAGGTGGTTGGCGTTGTGGGCGGCGGCGATTCGGCGGCAGACGAAGCCTTAACGCTGGCGGAATATGCCTCCAAGGTGCTCGTGTTCCACCGTCGGAATGAGCTCAGGGCTAAAAGGGTACTGCGGGACCGGCTATTGGCTAATCCCAAGGTCCAGATTATGTGGAGCACCGTGGTTGAGGAGGTCCTGGGAGAGGATGAAGTGGAGGGTGTGCGAGTGAAGAGCTTGACCACGGGAGAAGTGGACCAGGTTCCTTTGGCCGGTCTGTTCGTGTACGTTGGACTGGAGCCCAACAGCCATTTTGCCGCCAAGGTACTGAAGCTGGACAACGGCGGCCATGTCCCGGTCAACCTCCGGATGGAAACGGAGGTGCCGGGAATATACGCCGCAGGGGATATTCGCCAGCACTCGGCGGCGCAGCTCGTCAGCGCTGCGGGAGATGGGGCCACGGCGGCCATATCCGCCTATCGTTACATTACGGGCAAGTCCTAGGTAGCCTGCATTAAAATTGAGTGCATGTGGCGAAAGAAGCTCACCAGCTCCTTGGCGGTGTTGATGGGACCCAGGCGAAGGTCGGGTGTTACATGGTCAAAGAGGCCAAACTCGGTGTAGCGGGCGTTCCCTCGGTCCTTTAAGGCATCCCTGAGCCGCCGCGATTCGTAGGCCGGAACCAGGTCGTCCTCCCGGTCATGCATTATCAGGAGCCGGGCATTAAGCCCGTCCAAATACTGGCTGGGGGAGACCAGAGCCATCCTTTCCTGGGTCCTTTGGGGTATCTGCTTGAGATACTCCTCTGCCTCTTCCAGGGGGACTCCCTCAAGAAGGTTGTATACTGCCCTTCCCTGGGTGGAAAGCTTCCCCACGGCCATTTCCAAAGGTTGGCCGTCAAGGAAGGTGGCCCTTAAGGCACGGCCCTCCGTTTCTGGTAGGTCCTGGGTCAGATGGGTAATAAAGACCTTTCGAGTTAGGCGGTCAGGCTTCCAGGGGAGGACTTCATCGCCGTAGACCTTGGTCTTGGAGGAGATAGCCCCCAGCAGGTCCCGCATGTCAAAGTAGGGGCCGAAGGCGTTGACGAAGGCCACCTGGTCCCTTATAGGCTCCCTTGAAGCGGCCATGAGGCTGAAGCTGGCGCCTACGCAGAAGCCTCCCATACCAACGCGCTCTTTGTCCACATAATCCTGACTGGTCAGATACTGGTAGGCAGCCACCAGGTTATCGATATCCTCAGGCTCGATGCGGCCGTCGGCCATGATGGGTGACCAGTAGTAGAGGGTTACCATGTTGGACCTGGCCAGGGCGTTGCCAAGCCTGATTACCCGCGAATCGGTGCGCCCCGCCGGCGCTACACCCAGGAACAGCAGCACCGCTGCGTAAGGCCCCTCACCCGGAGGACGGTACAGGTCGCCCTCGCCAATGCCGCCGGGGATGGGAAAGGTAACGCGCTCCACGATAGGTTTTGGAGTAAACCAATTAAGGGGTTTAATGCCTACGTTGAAGATCTGAGGGATAAACAGCACCGTTTTGACAGTGGCCCTGCCTTCGCGGGTGGCGCCAAGAAATACTGTTAACGCTACCAGTAGCAAAAGTGTTGCAAGGCCGACTCTTTTCAGGAAGGCTCTCACTTGTTCCCTCCTGGACCCCGTTTAGGAATTGGATCGGCTGGGCTAGCTGGCGCCTGCCTGTTCTAGCTCCGCATCGGCCAGCATCTCGTCCAGAACTGATCTTAAGGCACCCGGGCTCATTGGTCCGACAAACCTTTTTCTCAGAGTTCCCGATTTGTCTATAAAGAACTTCTCGGGTATCCCGGATACACCGTAGTCAATGGCAATACGTCCCCTTGAATCCACGGCGTTAGGGTATCGTAGGTTAAA
>JAPULR010000072.1 GCA_027294635.1 Chloroflexota bacterium
TTACCATATAGATACTCAGGTACTACTTAGATGACCTAGACTAACCACTCATGCGTTCTGGTCATCGTCATCCTTGGATCTCTGTTGCTGCCGCCACATCTGAAGAAGAAGCCTCCTAGGACCGGTGGGGGGGACGAGGTGTTTGCAGCTATCAGGCTATCCCAATTTCTCGGCATCGGCCATCTGGATCGAAGGTGTTGCAGACAAACACCGACGAAACTATGATACAGTCTGGAGGGTGCTGATCATACGCTCCGGTACACCTTCAAGGAGGAACGCTCAATGGTCAAGTCTGTCGAAACTCTGGAACGCCTTTTCGCTGAAAGCCACCCAAAGTCCATAGCCCTCTACGAAAGCGGCAAGTCAGTAATGCCCGGTGGCGGCATGAAGAGCCTAGGCTACTCACCAGCCCTATATATTGACCGGGCCGAGGACTGCTATATGTGGGATATAGATGGCCACAAGTATGTTGACTGGATCAACAACGCCTGCGCCATGATACTGGGCCACAGCCCCAAGGGAGTTGTGGCGGCCCTGGACAAGATCGTCCACAACGGCATCGTTTTTGGCGCGCCCAACGCCTATGAGAAACCTATTGCCGAGCATCTCTGCAAGCGAATTCCATCCATGGACAAGGTGCGATTCACCAACTCCGGCACCGAAGCGTTGATGAACACCATCCGTCTGGTCCGCGCCTACACCGGCAAGCCCAAGATCGCCAAGTTTGAGGGAGGCTTTCACGGCACCACCGACGACGCCGAAGTCAGCATTGCACCTCCCTTAGAAAACGCTGGTTCTGACGAGTCTCCCAACGCCGTTGCCGACTCCAAGGGCATCAACCAAAGTACCATCGACAATGTCGTGGTCATGCCCTACAACGACTCGGAGGCAGTAGACCTAATTCTCCGAGAGAACAAGGACGACATTGCCGCAGTCTTCTATGACCCCAAGTCCGGCAACTACGAGATCCCCCACGAGTTTCTTCGCTTTGTCGCCAACAAGTGCAAGGAGCTTGGCATCATCTTCGTCATGGACGAGGTTAAAAGCCTCCGTGTCGCCTACGGCGGATACCAGCAACTGGCCGGAGTGGACCCGGACCTCACCACAATGGGCAAGCTGGTCGGGGGAGGAATGCCCGTGGGCGCCTTTGGCGGCAAGTCCTATATCATGGACATGATGGACAACACTAAAGGGGTTACCGGCATTAGCTCCGGTGGCACCTACTCCGCCAATCCCATGACCCTGGCCGCGGGCCTGGCCCACATGGAGGAGGCCACCCCGGAGGTCTACGACCACCTTAAGCAGTTGGGGGAGAGACTGCGTGTGGGGCTTGAGGACGTTTTCTCCCGCTCCGACGTTCCCGCCCGCATCGTCGCCACCGAGAACATCATGAGCGCCCACATGACCCCAGACCCGGTGCGTAACTACCGTGACATCCTCAAGTTCGACCGGGAGATGCGCCGACGCCTGATGCTGGGAATGATGCTTGAAGGGCACTACGCTCGGGAGCTCCAGGAGATTACCACCTCCGCACCCATGACCAACGATACTGTCGACGACTTCCTGGCCTCTCTGGAGAAGGTCCTGCAAGACAAGGACTAGCTCCTAAAAAACCGCGAAGGTAAGGAAACGGTGGGGTCTCCATCCCGCCGTTTCTTTTTGCCCACATGACGGAGGAGCTATCTCACTTCTAGAGGTACAAAGATTCAGGCTAGCTTGTTGAAGGCGTCCAGGGCCGCCACCTTATAGCACTCGGCCAGGGTGGGATAGTTGAAGACGTTGTCTACAAAGAAGTCCAGGCCGGCGCCGGTGGCCATGGCAACCTGGCCTATGTGCACCAGCTCCGAGGCGCGCTCGCCTATGATGTGGACTCCCAGGAGCTTGCGGCTTTTGGAGTGGAATAGCAGCTTCAACATTCCTGTTGGGTCGCCGATGATCTTGCCCCGCGCCGTTTCTCGATAGCGGGCTACGCCGAACTCGTACGGCACCTCATTTCGGGTAAGGGTCTCCTCCGTCTGGCCCACCAGCGATATTTCAGGGACAGTATAGATGCCAATGGGCAGGAGCTCGTTGGAAACCTGGGTTGGCAGGCCAAAGGCATGGCTGGTGGCCAAACGTCCCTGCTCCATTGAGGTGGAGGCCAGTGCCGGCGCGCCGATAACGTCTCCCACGGCGTAGATGTGCTCCACCGTGGACTGGTAGTGATGGTTGACGGGAATGCGCTCTCTTCGGTCAACCTCCAGCCCCAGGGCTTCCAGGTTCAGGCCCTCAGTAGCCCCCACGCGACCCACGGTGTAGAGGAGAAATTCGCTTCTTATGGTCTTGCGACTCTTAGTATGAGCCACAACCCTGTTTCCTTTCTCCACCACCTCGGTAACCTCTTCGCCTAGCCGGAAGGTCACCCCGTTCTGGCGCATGTTATATATCAGGGCTTGAAGAATCTCGTGATCGATAAACTCAAGAATGTCCTCCCTCATATCCACCAGGGTAACCTTCACTCCCAGGATGGCGAAAACAGAAGCGTATTCAATACCGATGGCGCCCGCACCTACAACGGTCAGCCTCCTGGGAATACGGTCCAAAGAGAGAATGCCATCCGAGTCCACTATGGTTTTCTGATTCACCGGCACGTTCATGGAGTGAGCGGGAGTGCTTCCGGTGGCAATCACAAAATAGTCTGCCTCTAGCTCCTCATAGCTACCATCCGCCATCTGGATCCTTAGACGATGGGGTTGGACGAAGGACGCCTCGCCAAAGACCAGCTCCACGTCGTTGCGGGCGAACTGGTCCTTGAGGACATCGATACTGTCCCGGATGATCTGCTCACAGCGGAAGGTGAGATCATCAATAGTGATGTTGTCCTTGACCCTGTAGCTCAAGCCGTACATCTCCCGCTGCAGGTATCCGGTGAGATACATTGCGGCTTCCCTGAAGGTCTTGCTGGGGATAGTGCCCGTGTTAACAGCGCTACCCCCCACTACCTGGCGCTTCTCCACCACCGCAACCTTTTTGCCCAGCTTGGCGGCCTGGATGGCGGCGCCGTGGCCGCCAGGGCCGGTGCCAATTACTACAAGGTCGTAACGCATTGACCGGGAAGCCTCTCCTTAGCTAGGCGGGATGGATACGCTCCAGCAGACTGAACCTAACGTCGGAGGTCACGGCGTGCATACGATGGGCCCAATCGGTGTCGTTGGACTCCTTCACCTTGGGGTGCTCAACGGCATCCGCGTTGTCTAGTTCGTAGATAGAGACCCACTCTGGGTCCCGGGAAGGAGTGCGAGGATGCTGTCCGCTCTTGCGGCACAACCTGGCACTGGTGAATCCTGGAGCCTCCAGTATGATGGGGAAGTGCTCCTCCTGGTGCCACTTCACGAACTCATCGGCGGACCCAGAGGCAACATCCATGCGCACGGTGATGAGGTACTTGCCTTTGACCCCACCCATGGACTTGGCGGGATCCCGCGGCTCTGTAAAGGTGCGCGGGGTCTCCGCTGCGTTAACCGCCAACACCTGCTCGTATAGGGAAGCCGAATGGTTACTGAAGCCGTGGCTGAGCTTGGGTCCCCAGGTGTCGTTCTTCCTGACGTTGGCGTAGGCCTCGGTGCTCAGAAGCTCCAAACCGGGAAGCTCGTACAAATGGAGGTACTTGGGCTCACCTTTTATGGAGCGGAACCGCACGGCACTAAGGAAACCGGACCCCAGGAGGTCGGAGATATGAGCGGTGTTATTCCAACGGTTGGACTCCTCCTCCACGTCCTGAGTCATGTCGAGACGAACAGTATAGATGATGGGCAATTCAGTCATTAGCTAGCTCCTTTCTCTAAACTCAGCCAATATTGCTTTGAATCCATGCAAATAAAAACTAGAAATATCGGAAATTAGCGCCTTTCCCCAGTAGTGAGATTCTTCATTCGTCCTGACTACGTCGGGACTCCTTCAGAATGACATCAGTTTGTTTAGCTCGCCCCTTTTGCGCCGTCGCTCCTCTTCATACCCTGACGGTAGCAGGCAGATTATAGCAGAGGACAAGTGCAAGGCCAATTAGCTACCGGAGGTCTGTCCAATGAACCAGTCCCAAAGATCTGGGGATAGTTTAAACTTCTCCCCGAGTCTCCGGATGAGGGGTTGATGTGATGGATGAGGAATCGGGAGACGAGCAGTGGGAGCTAATCGGTCCCGCTGCTGCCTAAACACAAGCGCCGGGGTCAACAGGATATCAAGAAGCGAAAGACTATCTGCTTTTCCCCACGTGTGGTGTGCCAACGCCTGTGTCCAGATAGGCTTTTAGGCTATCGACAAAGAAATAGTCCCACCCCTCCCTACAGACATCGTAGCAATGTAAATCAGGGGTTAGGCCACGATGTTCAAAATGAATTTCGCTTTGCCTACCTGTTTCCTTGATGTGCCAGATGATTTTTGTGTCTAGCCATTCTTTTTCAATTGCTTTGGGCATGCCTTCATGCAAATGGAGCGCATCAATACACACCATTTCAACATATTGGCCAGGCTTCAAGTCAGTGGCTTGAAATGTCCAATGCCCCTCTCCTGGCGGAAAGGTGAAGGTGGCTTTATCATTAACCTTGGTTATAGGCTCGTCTGGCTTGGTCCACCAATATTCAAACCCCTGGGTCAAAGCCTTGTAGGCATCTTCTGCGCTTGCCGCTACAGTGATGGTTCTTGAATAGTTTGTATTGCTCATATTCACAGCTCCCTAATTAAACTTCCTTATTGAGAATAATATATGCTTGGTACAATATTGCAAGAAGGCAGTTTTTTCGTATATAGTATGGTTTTTAATACCACTATATAAAATTGGAGATGAGGATGAACGTGCAAGATCAGGTGAAAGCTGGTACACCTAAGGCCAATGTGCCTCTAAATGAGTGGCGATGTCCCATGCCAAACATTGCTCAGCTTATTGGTGGCAAATGGAAGCTGATTATCCTGCAAATTCTGATTTTTCAAGGTACAAAGCGTTTCAATGAGCTGCGCAGAGCTATTAATGGGGTGACGCAAACAATGTTGACGAACCAGCTTCGAGCGCTTGAGCGCGATGGGCTGGTTACACGCAAGATTTATCCAGAGGTGCCTCCCCGTGTGGAATATTCAGCAACGCAGCGTGCCCTTGATCTGCAGGATGTTTTTTTAGCTATGCATGGATGGTGGGTGAAGGGGCAGCAAGGCCTAAAAGAACCAGCAAAATGAATGCAGTCTGCGGTCAACTTGCGCAGGGTAACCTTGCTTCAAATTCGTACCAGAGGTAGAATCTCCATCGATAGCCTTCTCAATTAGTAAAGTTGCATAGTGTTTTTCAATAAGCGTCTCTTTGCCTTCACGGCCGGAGTGCGGTTAAGACTGACCCTGGCACTCTTCTTCGGTATGCTTACGGCGGCGGCAGGAGTCAGTCGTCTGGCCTTCTCCGGTTACGCCATTGCCCTGGTCCTCCAAAGCAAGCCCACCAACGAGATTGTCTTTGCCATTGTGGCAGTCATCGTGTCAGTCATCCTGAGAGCCTTCTTCCAGTACCTGAAGGAGATGACGGGTCACCGCGCTGCCGTTGAGGTCCAGGTCAAGATGCGAAGGGAGCTTTACCACCGGGCCCTGGTGCTGGGCCCAGGCACTCTGGACCAGAAGCGAGCCGGCGACGTGTTGGTCTCCCTGGTGGAAGGGGTGGACCAGCTGGAGACCTACTATGGTGAGTACCTGCCACAGATGGCGGTGGCTGCTCTCACGCCCATAGGCATCTTCATCTTCATGGCATTCCTGGACGTTCCAACCGCCTCTATCTACCTTGGATTCGCTCTTTTTACCCTCATAGCTCCCGTGGCCTTTCACCATTGGAACGCTAGCAGCAGCATGAAGCGTCGTCAGGTCTACGGCGACCTGAGCGCCGAGTTTCTGGACAGCGTCCAGGGCCTGGCGACCCTCAAGGCCTTTGGCCAGAGCCGAGCCAGAGGGCTACTGCTGGCGGAAAAGGCGCGAGAAGTCTACCGCAGTACCATGAGAATCCTGCTCATGAACGTGGGCACTACAGGGGTTACATGGCTCGGCATCACCGCTGGCGCCGCCGTGGCTCTGGGCTGGGGGGCTGTGAGGGTTGACAACGGCTCCTTAGAACTGGCAACTCTGCTGGTGGTGCTGATGCTTGGCGTTGAGGTCTTCCGCCCTCTGAGGGAGCTAACAATGCTCTATCACAAGGGCATGCTGGGAATGTCGGCGGCCACCGCCGTGTTCGACCTGCTGGACTCCAAGCCTCAGGTGGAGGACGTGGAGTCCACATCGGTCACACCTACTACCCTGGAGCCAACTTTAACCTTTGAAGATGTCACCTTCGCCTACCCCGGGGGCCGCGCCCCGGCCCTAACAAACCTGTCATTTGAGCTCCACGCCGGGGAAACGCTGGGCGTGGTTGGTCGCAGCGGCGCGGGGAAGAGCACCCTTGTCTGGCTGGCCCTCCGCTTCTTCGATTCTTCCCAGGGCAGGGTGCTGCTGGGCGGCCATGACCTGCGAAGCCTGCCCCTCTCCACCCTTCGCAGCCACATTGCCGTAGTCACCCAGGACACCTATCTCTTTCATGGCACCGTGGGCCAAAACCTTCGTCTGGGCAACCCGGACGCCACCCAGGAGGAGATGGAAGAGGCTGCCCGGGTCGCCAACGCCCATCAGTTCATCACCGCCCTGCCCCAGGGCTACGACACCGTAATCGGCGAACGCGGTATCCGGCTATCCGGCGGCCAGAGGCAGCGCATCGCCATCGCCCGGGCGCTTCTGAAGAACGCGCCCATCCTTCTGTTGGACGAAGCCCTGTCCAACGTAGACACCGAGAACGAGTCCAACATCCAGGAGGCCCTGAACCGCTTGATGAAGGGCCGTACCACCCTGGTTATCGCTCACCGCTTGTCCAGCATTATCTCCGCCGACAGGATTCTTGTCCTGGACGAGGGCCGACTGGTGGAACAGGGCGTACACAGCCAGCTTATGGGCCAGGGCGGAGTATATAACAACCTTATGGTGGCCCAGATGGAAACCGAGGCCGTTGAAGTGTCTCCGTTGCTGCCGACCAACGGCCAAGAACCGGCGGCGGTGGCAGACACCAACGGGCACCAAGACCAGGTTCTCCCGTCAGCCAGCGAGTATCGACAAGAACCTGCCATCATTAGCGCAACCGCCGCACACATGGGCTGGGTGCGGGTCTTTGGCCGACTGTTGGAGCTGGTGAAGCCGTGGCGCGTCGAGCTGACCGCCACCTTTATCCTGGGGGCGTTGAGGATCTTTGTCCTCATTGGCATCGGCGTAACGGGCGCACTTATTGTGCGACAGGTGGCCCAGGGAGGAGAGTTTACCGGGCTCCTTGTAGTCCTTGGAGTCATGGCATTCCTGACACCCCTCCTCCACTGGGGCGAGTCCTGGGTAGCTCACGACATGGCCTTTCGCCTGCTGGCCGAGATGCGCATCGACATGTATAACAAGCTGGACCCTCTGTCGCCCGCCTACCTGGTGCGGCGTCGCTCCGGCGACATTGTAAGCCTGGTGACCAGCGATATCGAGACCGTGGAGTACTTCTTTGCCCACACCATAGCTCCCGCTTTCGTGGCCGTGACCATCCCTGGCGCGGTCCTTATCACCCTCGCCGTGTTCCAGTGGCCCCTGGCCCTGATCCTGCTACCCTTCCTTATTCTGGTGGCCCTGACCCCCTTTCAGGCCAATAAGACCCTGGACCGGGTTGCCTCCCAGTCGCGTCAGCAGCTTGGCGAGATAAACGCCCACATGGTAGACAGCATTCAAGGGATGCGAGAGATCGTGGCCTTTGGCCATGAAGAGATGCGGTTGGACGAGGTCACCGAGAACCAGCGAAAGTTCGCCGCCTACCGGATCCGGTTTTTCAAGCACGTGACCCTGCAAAAGGTCGCTATCGAGACCTGCATCGGTTTGGGTGGCATTTCTGTCCTGGGAGCCGGGGCCTACTTTGCTACCCAGGGCAATCTTGCCGGCAACCTGCTGCCTCTGCTAAGCCTCATAGCCCTGGCCTCCTTCATACCCGTGTCCGAAGTGGCCCAGGTGGGGAAACAGCTTGCCGACACCCTGGGAAGCTCCCGCCGGGTCTTTGCCGTCCACGACGAGCCGGTGCCGGTCCAGGACGGCCAGGGAGTGCATCTGGCCTCCAACGGACGCTCCGGCCCCGCCATCGCATTCCAGGATGTTCGGTTTGCCTACGGATCTGGCCTACCCCAGGCCCTGAAGGGCGTCCGGTTCTCTATCGAGCCCGGTCAGACGGTGGCCCTGGTAGGCCGCTCAGGCGCCGGAAAGACAACCTCGGCCCTTCTCCTCCTTCGCTTCTGGGACCCTACGGAAGGCACTATCTACCTGGACAACCACGATT
>JAPULR010000073.1 GCA_027294635.1 Chloroflexota bacterium
GACGTGGCGGTGGCCCTGGGCGGCGACCCTGCCACCATCTGGACCGGCTCGGCGCCCCTGCCCCCTGACATGGACGAAATCATGGCGGCGGGTTTCATCCGGGGCGAAGGTGTCGATATGGTCAAGGCCAAGACGGTGGACCTGGAGGTACCCGCCCAGGCGGAGATAGTGCTGGAGGGCTACGTGACCCCCGGCGACGAGAGGATTGAGGGGCCCTTTGGAGACCACACCGGCTACTACTCCATGGCCGATAGCTACCCCGTCTTCCACGTGACCTGTGTCACCCACCGGCGAGAGCCCATATATCCCACCATCATCGTGGGACGCCCTCCTATGGAAGACTACTTCATGGGCAAGGTTACCGAGCGAATCTTTCTGCCCATCATTCAGATGGTGCTGCCGGAGGTTGTTGACATAAACATGCCCGCCGAGGGGGTGTTTCACAACCTGGTCATCATTTCTGTGAAGAAGGAGTACCCTGGCCATGCGAGAAAAGCTATCTATGGTCTGTGGGGTCTGGGACTGATGACCCTGGCCAAGGCCATCATCGCCGTGGACCACTCGGTGAACGTGCACGACCTGTCGGAGGTGGCGTGGCGGGTTACCAACAATCTGGACGCCGAGCGCGACATTTTCTTCGCCTCCGGGCCGGTTGACGACCTGGACCACGCTTCTCCCACGCCTAAATTCGGCAGCAAGGTGGGCATAGACGCCACGGCCAAGGGGCCGGGCGAGGGCTATCACCGTGGCTGGCCCCAGGACATCGTCATGAACGACGAGATTAAGGCCCTGGTGGAGGGGAAGTGGGGTCAGTACGGGATTTGAGCTAGGGGAACGCTATGAAATTGAAAATAAGACGAAAGGGTCGACGCCCTCTATTTACAGCTGGACGAGTCGGCAATTTTTGAGTCTGAGGAGGTCCGGCCGTTGGTATGCTCGACTTAAATGAAAAAAATAAGGCGGTGGGCATCGAGGTCCTGAACTTGAGCAAGAGAGTGACCCGCGAATAGCTACGGGCTTTCCAGTTTCAGTCTAACCTCACGTAGAAATGATGTGTACTGATTTTATGGACGCAAGGCGTTGCGATTTGTTGAAGTTATAGTAGCCAAGTGTATGATTGTGGCGAAAGCTACCCACAAGGTTAGAGGTCTCCTACTGTGACACCTGGACGCCTAGAAGAACCATTACCCGTGAGGCTCCTAACCAAGCTCCACCTGTTCTCGTCGGCCATACGCTTTGAGCACACCCTCTTTGCCCTTCCCTTCGCCTACATCGCCATGTTCCTGGCCGCCGACGGTCTCCCCACCCTGAGTCAGTTCATCTGGATCACCGTGGCCATGGGCGGCGCCCGCACGGTGGCCATGACCGCCAACCGGCTGGTTCACGCCAAGGAGGACGCCTCCAACCCCCGTACCGCCGCACGCCACCTGCCCCGGGGCCTCCTGGGACGCAAGGAAATGGCGGCGGCGATGCTGGTGTCCATGGGGGTCTTTATATTCGCCGCCTCCCAGCTAAACACCCTGGCCTTTGCCCTGTCGCCCCTGGTGGTGGCGGTCCTCTTCCTCTACACCTACGCCAAGTACTTCACCTGGGGGAGCCACTTTATCCTGGGCTGGGCCGACGCCATTGCTCCGGCGGGAGCGTGGGTGGGCGTCACCGGGACCCTGGATACCGAGGCCGTGCTGCTGGCCCTGGCAGTGGCTGCTTGGGTGGGCGGCTTTGATATAATTTACGCCTGCCTGGACTACGACTTTGACGGGCGCTACGGAATCCGATCCATACCCCGGAGGTTCGGCATCGCCGGGGCACTGTGGTGGGCACGGGGTATGCACTTTGTGACCTCGGCGTCGCTGCTGACCCTGGGGATATTGATGGAGCTGGGATTCATCTACTACTTTGGCTGGGCCATAGCCTCAGCAGTCCTGGTGTACCAGAACTCCCTTGTTAAGCCCAACGACCTCTCAAAGGTGCATATGGCGGCTTTGCAGCTAAACAGCTACGTGGGCGCGTTGCTGCTGCTCACAACCTCTCTGGCGGTGTTCATGTGAAACCGGTGGTCGTGGGCATATCGGGGGCCAGCGGCTCTATCCTGGCGCGACAGACGGTGGACGCTCTCCTTGAGCGAGAAGTGCCTACGGTAGTAGTCTGCTCCAACGACGCTAAGCTGGTGTGGCAAGAGGAGATGGACGAGCCCTTTGGCCACTACCTGTCCGCGTGGCGGGAGGACCCCAATTTTACGGACTACGGGATCCACGAGATGAGCGCTCCCATCGCCAGCGGCACTCATCCCACCGCTGGTATGGTTATCGTGCCCTGTAGCATGACCAGTGTCGCCTCGTTGGCTAATGGCATCGCCAATAACCTGCTCTTGCGCGCCGCCGATGTCTGCCTCAAGGAGCGCCGCAACCTGGTGATGGTGCCCCGTGAGACCCCGTTACATGCTATCCATCTGGAAAACCTGACCCGGCTGGCCCGGATGGGCGTGGTAATTATGCCGCCGGAGCCTCCTTTCTACCTCAGACCTCAAGGAATCGATGACGTGGTCAGCTTCTTTGTGGGCCGCATCCTGGTAGCATTGGGGTTGGAGGATACACTTCCGGAGAAGTACAGGTACCAGGGTCGAACAGATAGAGGCACGCCTCACTGACTATGGTTGAACTAAAGGGTCCAGAGAAACGGCGCTATGTAGCCGACCTATTCTCACGCATCTCTCGTCGCTACGACCTGATGAACACCCTCATGACCTTCGGCATGGACCGTCGCTGGCGGAAGACGGCGGCGCGCCAGGCCATGGAAGGGCTGGAAGGTCCGGTATTAGACGTGGCTACCGGCACCGGAGACCTGGCGTTGGCACTTGGACGCGTTGTTGGAGTAACGGAGGTTGTAGGCATGGACCTTCTAAACCCCATGGTGTCCAGGGCGATTAGTAAAGTCGCACGGGCCCCTGGGCCTGCTCCGGTCACCTTTATGGTGGGCGACGCCCTTTCCCTGCCCTTCCCTGACGATAGCTTTGCTTGCGTGACATCGGCCTTCAGCCTCCGCAACCTGCCGGATCTGGAGGCCGCACTGCGGGAGATGGTGCGAGTGACCCGGCCCGGGGGCCGCGTCCTATCCTTAGAGACGATGCCCGTGGACAAAGGTATGTCACGACCTTTGGTTCGGTTCCACTTTCGCCGTATTGTGCCCCTCTTAGGCGCACTAATCACCTTTGACCGGGCCGCTTACACCTATTTGCCCCAGTCTGTTGACCGGTTCCTTTCGCCTGCTGGGCTGGCCGACCTTTTCAGGGCGGTTGGTCTTGAGACGGTACAGCATCAGTCTTTGGCTCTGGGCGCCGTACACATTCACTGGGGCACCAAGGCTCCCTAGGAACTTCTTGTCTCTGTTTGGACACATCGTAAGAAAAAGGGTTGCCCTCCTGGGCGCCCTTGCCTGGATCGCCTTGATCTTTACCTTCTCCTCTCAGAGCCAACCTGTGGGTAGTGAGACGGCATCCGGGCTATTGGGGGGCCGCGGTGACCTGCTAGTTCACTTCAGCGAGTACTTTGTCTTGGCCCTTCTGCTGCTATTAACCGTCCTTACAGCAGTCCGTAATGAAGCGAGGACTATTCCACTACCTTTTGGTCGTGTCTGCGGCGGTTTTCATAGGCGGAATGGAAGAGGTCTATCAGGGCTTCGTGCCGGATAGAACTAGCTCATTTCTTGATGTTGGAGCCGATGCCCTGGGCGCAGTTACCTCCGTGTTCTTGGTGGCGCTAATATCCCGCTACCGGCGTAAGAGACTACTCAAGGTACCGGATGTCAAATCCAGACTCTAGGTCACCAGGTTTATTTCGTCCACGATGGTGGGTCCGCCCGATAGGGTGCGGTGGACGGGGCACCGCTGAGCTATCTGGAGAAGACGCTCAACCTGCTCCTGGTCTAAATCGCCTCTAACCACCATGTAGCGCCGGATCACGTCTATCATCACGTCGTCCTTCTCTTCACTCTCAACGCAATCCCTGGCGTGGACCCGCTCGTGGCTCAACTCCACCTTGACCTCTTCCAGAGGCCAGCCCTTCCTCCGAGCATAGAGGAGGAGGGTCATGGAAGTTCACGTGCCCAGGGCCGACAGCAGCAACTCGTAGGGGTCGGGGCCGAGGCCGTCGCCAATATCGGGGGGCTCGTCGGCAACGAAGGCGTGACTGTGAGTTGCCACCACCTGCTGAAGATTGCGGTAGCTCTCAACTGTAATGGTATCCATGGCATCTCCTTAGTGTAATCACTGGATATATAGTCATCGCGCTTTTTCCGATGCTTTCCGGGCAAAGAGCACTAGGTCCTCAATGCGGCCTTCACCTTCCAGGGTAACGCGCACCAGCGCATTTCCCTCCCTAAATACAATAAAGCTCCGATTTACGGCACTGCGATCTTTGAAGACTCCAAGGGCCTCTTCTCCAACCTCTGGCGTCTGGGCTACCCTGGTCCCAAGGGACTCCTCGCTAACCCTCAGACTTTCCATCACTTCCTGGGCCCTGGTGATGCCCTGAAAAACGACGACGCTTTGGTAGATCTTGTATCCCCGTCCCGAGAGGACTATCTCAGCCGAGCGTTCGCCACCGCCTAGCTCCACGCTACTGGTCCTCTCTACCTCCAACTCCCGTCCTGTAAAATCTTGGGGAGCCAAAAGCATATCCTCCGGGTCTGATGGACTGGAGCAGGCTGCCAGGAGCAAAGCCAAAGTAGTTAGGCTAGTGAGTAGAGTTCCCATTCGTGACGGCATGACTTAATTGAGTCCCACGTTATCACAAAACTCGCTCATTTATTGGCCGCAAAGAACGTAAATTTTGCGGAGCTAGAATTGCAAGCTGCTAGCAGCATTTTTGCGTTTTCTTGCCTTGAGCTTCGTAGAAGGGTAAGATGTACCAAAGTACTGCTTGACAGTATTCCAGTACGTTAATTAAGATTTATCGGTTAAAAACAAAAAAAGACCTCTCTTATCCAGACAGGCAGAGGGAACGGCCCTGTGAAGCCTGGCAACCGGCTGGGTTATGGCAAATCCGGTGCGGTGCTAACTCCGGCGCCTCGGCAGGGGGCGAAAGATGAGGGAGGCTCAAAGGTAAAGGTTTGAGCTTCTCCCTGCGAGAAGCTTTTTTATCGCACTAAGATTACTGCTATGAAGGCAAATAAAGTTGGCTGAAATACAACCCATAGTTTGGGCTTCTAACAAGCTAATGCTGTTGGACCAGACCAAGCTGCCTCGGCAAGAGATAGTGCTGGAATTAACGGACTACCGGCAGGTGGTGGCGGCCATCCGAGAGATGCGAGTACGGGGCGCACCTGCCCTTGGTGTGACTGCCGCCTACGCTATGGCTTTGGCTGCTCGACAGATAGCGGAAGAGGACCCGTCTCATTTCCTGCCTCTTCTGAAAGAAGCGGCGGAGGAGATTAAGGCCGCCAGGCCCACCGCCGTTAACGCGTCCTGGGCCGTCGATCGCCTGCTTGTCTTAGTCGAAGCCGAGGCCGACCCTCCAGCGGCCAGTCAACGCCTCCTCGCCGAAGCTCAAGCCATGCAGGAAGACGACGTTGCCGCCAACAGGCGCATGGGACAGCACGGCGCTCGGTTGCTCCGTGACGGTGACGCGGTTCTCACCCACTGCAACGCCGGCGCCCTGGCCACGGCGGGCTACGGCACCGCCCTGGGAGTGATCCGGGCGGCCTGGGAGGGTGGAACACGATTCCAGGTGTACCACACCGAGACTAGGCCCTTCCTCCAGGGGGCGCGCCTTACCGCCTGGGAGCTGGTCAAGATGGGGATTCCCGCCACCCTGGTGGTCGACTCCGCCGCCGGGCTCCTCCTCAAGGAGCATTCCGTCCAGTGCGTGATCGTGGGGGCCGACCGTATAGCGGCCAACGGGGACACGGCCAACAAAATAGGCACTTATACCCTGGCCGTGGTGGCCAGGGAGAACGACATTCCTTTCTATGTAGCGGCCCCCACAAGCACAGTCGATCTAAGCATTGCCTCAGGGGAGCAGATACCCATCGAGGAACGGGACCCCTCGGAGGTAGCCCAACTGGGAGGTGTCAGGACCGCCGCAGAGGGCCTAGAGATTCGGAATCCCTCCTTCGACGTGACGCCTCACCGATACATCGGCGCTATTATTACCGAGGAAGGGATCGTCCGAGAGCCCTACTCAACCAACTTGGCTGCGGTAGTTACCGGCACACATGCTGGTGTGAGATAGTTGTGATGATAGGTAACATATAATGGCCAAGGCTCGTATAGCCATCATCGGAGGCAGCGGTCTTTATCAGATGGAAGGACTCACCGAAGTTGAAGAGGTAGAGATATCTACTCCTTTTGGCGCTCCCAGCGATGCTATCACTGTGGGCACTATAGAGGGAACCAGAGTTGCCTTCCTTCCCCGGCATGGTCGCGGCCACCATATATCGCCAACCAAACTGCCGGTAAAGGCCAACATCTACGCCCTCAAAACCCTGGGCGTAGAGCGCGTTATCTCTGTTAGCGCCGTAGGCAGCCTCCAGGAGGAGTTCAGGCCCCTGGACATGGTAGTGCCCCATCAGCTCATTGACCGAACCTTCCAGCGAGACCACACCTTCTTTGACGATGGCATGGTAGCCCACATCGCCTTCTCAGATCCCTTCTGTCCCTTCCTGAGCGACTTGCTGTATCGCACCGCCGCCGGAAGTGGGGCACGGGTGCATCCAGGGGGCACCTATATCGTTATAGAAGGGCCCGCCTTTTCCACCCGCGCTGAGTCTCACATGTACCGCCGTTGGGGCGCCGACATCATCGGCATGACCGCTCTGCCTGAGGCCAAGCTGGCGCGAGAAGCGGAGATGTGCTACTCCACCCTGGCATGCGTTACCGACTACGACTGCTGGCGGGAGGCTACAGAAGGTGTGACGTTAGAGATGGTAGTCGCAAATCTACAGAAGAATGTTTCAACTTCACGTAAGGTTCTCCGAGACCTTGTAACTAAGATTCCCGTGGGCCGGAACTGCGACT
This sequence comes from Chloroflexota bacterium, assembly GCA_027294635.1. Classification (GTDB taxonomy): domain Bacteria; phylum Chloroflexota; class Dehalococcoidia; order Lucifugimonadales; genus JAPULR01. The sequence goes on from JAPULR010000073.1 coordinate 7,013, forward strand.
GCGGGTCGGCCCTCAAGGATGCTATTCTCACACCCTTGGAGCTGGTACCGCAGGGATTTAAAAAGAAGATGGCACCCATCGTTGGCAAGTATGTCAGACGTACTAGGAGGTCTGTGAATGCCTAGGCAGGATCCCGGAGAGCCCTACTACAGGGTCGACTCGCCTGAAGCCAAAACCATCCTGGACCAGGAGGTAGACGGCGCCGTGGTGGTGGACGTTCGCCGCCCCGACGAGTGGATCACCGGCCATGTAAGCGGCGCTATCCACATTCCAATCGATGATCTGTTGGACCGGGTTGAAGAGCTTCCCAAGGGTAAAAAGCTGCTGTTCATATGCGCCGCTGGAGTCCGCAGCGGCCTGGCCTGTGAAGTCGCGGCCTCCGTTGGCTTTGATACAGAGGTACTGTATAACATTGAGGACGGTACTCCAGCCTGGATCGAGAATAACCTCCCCACGGACTACGGGGAGTAACGGGACAGAACATGAGCGTGCTGGTAGTTGGCTCCGTCGGATATGACACCGTGTCTACGCCTGTGGCCTCGGGAACGGACCTCCTGGGAGGGTCTGCCACCTTTTTCTCCATTGCCGCCAGCTACTACACTCCGGTCTCCATGATTGCCGTGGTGGGTGACGATTTTAGGCAGGATGACCTTAGTCTTCTGAAGGCCCACCGCATAGACATCTCCGGCCTGGAGAAGGCCAGGGGCAAGACCTTTCGCTGGTCGGGCAAGTACAGCACTGAGGATGTCAACGTCAGAGATACTCTGGATATCCAGTTCAACGTTTTCGCCGACTTCAATCCAACCCTTACTCCGGAACAGAGGAGGCAGGACTATCTTTTCCTGGCGAACATAGACCCGGAGCTTCAGCTCCATGTCCTGGGCCAGATGGAATCCCGCCCCAAGCTGGTGGCCGCCGACACCATAAACTTCTGGATCGAAGGCAAAAGGGATAGCCTAACCGACGTAATAAAGTCCGTGGACGTGGTGTTCATGGATGAGGGTGAGGTTCGCTCTTATGCCCAGGAGCCTAACCTGGTCAAGGCCGCCAGGGCCATCATGAACCTGGGGCCAAAGGCCGTCATCGCCAAACGGGGCGAGCACGGTGTCCTGCTGCTAAACCAGGACTCCGCCTTCGCCGCCCCAGCCTTCCCCCTGGAGCGAGTAGTGGACCCCACCGGCGCAGGCGACTCTTTCGCCGGAGGATTCATGGGATACCTGGCGGAGACGGGAGACCTTAGCCACGGAGCATTCCGTCGGGCCGCTGTTCTGGGTTCGGTGATGGGCTCCTTTGCCGTGGAGAATCTAAGTGTGGAGAAGCTGTCCTCGCTAACCTATGACGAGTTAATTTCCCGATTCAACGCGTTTGTTGGACTCACCAGCTTCGATGGTCTCAAACCGGGAGAGAAGCTGCCCTGGCGCAATAAGGATGGAACTGGATAGCATGATGTGTCGAAAAGGAGAAAAAGGTTGAACGACAACCCCAAAGGACATGTAAAGGACCTCTCCCTTGTCAAGGAGGGACTGGATCACATCCGCTGGGCTGGACAAGAGATGTCCGTGTTAACCCTGATACAGGAGAGGTTTGCCAGAGAAAAACCACTTAAGGGCCTTCGGATGTCGGGCTGTCTGCACGTTACTTCGGAGACGGCCAACCTGGCCATAACGCTTAAGGCTGGAGGCGCTTCGGTGGTGCTGTGCGCCAGCAACCCCCTCAGCACCCAGGACGATGTTGCCGCGGCCCTTGTAAGCCATTACGGCATCCCCACCTACGCCATCAAGGGCGAGGATGACGACACCTACTACAGCCATATCCGCGCCGCCCTGGATCACGGTCCCCAGTTGACTATGGACGACGGCGCTGACCTGGTGGCCACCATCCACCGAGAGCGCAAGGACCTCATGGGCGATATTATAGGCGGAACCGAAGAGACGACCACGGGAGTGATCCGCCTTCGAGCCATGGCCAAGGAGGGGATGCTCAAGTATCCCATCATCGCTGTGAACGAGGCCGATACCAAGCACCTCTTCGACAACCGTTACGGCACCGGTCAGAGCACCCTGGACGGTATAACCCGAGCCACCAACATCCTCTGGGCAGGGCGAAAGGTGGTGGTAATAGGCTACGGCTGGTGCGGTCGGGGAGTGGCCCTGCGAGCTCGTGGCATGGGCGCCAACGTGATAGTAACCGAGGTGGACCCGGTCAAGGCCCTGGAGGCCGTTATGGAGGGCTATAGCGTGCTCCACAGTCACGAGGCGGCTAAAGTGGGCGACGTATTCATCTCCGTCACCGGCGGACTGCAAGCCATTGGCAAAGAGCACCTGGAGCTGATGCACGACGGCGCTATCCTGGCCAACAGCGGTCACTTCAACGTGGAGATAGACATACCTGCCCTGGAGGAGATGTCTCAAGAAAATAAGGAGGTACGGCCCTTTGTCCGTGAGTACAGCCTCAAGGATGGTCGTAAACTCTACCTCCTGGGCGACGGTCGGCTGATAAATCTGGCGGCTGCGGAAGGGCACCCCTCCAGCGTTATGGACATGAGCTTTGCCAATCAGGCCCTCAGCGTAGAATACCTGGCGGGTAAAAAGGGAGTCCTGGACCCAAAGGTGTACTCGGTGCCACAGGAGATGGACATGGAGATAGGCCGCTTAAAGCTCCAGTCCATGGGCATAACCATAGATACCCTCTCTCAGGAGCAGCTTCGCTACCTGAATAGCTGGGAGGAAGGCACCTAATCCAAACAAGGAGCTGTAATAAATGTCTACTGCCTTCATGAATTCATCTCATTACCTGCTCACCTCGGAATCGGTAACTGAGGGGCACCCTGACAAGCTGTGCGACCAGATATCCGATGCCGTTGTCGACACCATCTTATCCAAGGACCCAGAAGCAAGGATCGCATGTGAAGCCTGCACCACCAACGGGCTGGTTGTGGTGATGGGGGAGATTACTACTGACACCTACGTAGACGTGCCATCAATAGTAAGGGAGACCTTAAGAAAGGCGGGATATACTCACCCTGACCACGGCATTGACTACAAAAGCTGTGGCGTCATGGTGTCGATTCAAGAGCAGTCCAAGGACATAGACATGGCCGTTAGCCAGGCGCTGGAGGTCCGAAGGGACGGCGCATCCGGTGGCGACGATCAGGCCCTGGACCTCATCGGAGCCGGGGACCAGGGAATGATGGTGGGCTTTGCCTGCAACGAGACCCCCGAGATGATGCCTCTGCCCATTTCCCTTGCTCACCGGCTGTGCCAGCGACTGGCCATGGTTCGAAAAGAGGGAATACTTCCCTACCTCTGGCCCGACGGCAAGTCCCAGGTTACCGTGGAATATTCCTATGGAGTTCCCAAAAGGATAGATACAGTCGTTGTCAGCGCGCAGCACTCACCTGAAGTCCAGCCCGATGTACTGGAGCGGGACATTATTGAAATGGTGGTCAGAGAGGTGGTGCCAGCCGGGCTCAGGGACAAAGACACCAAGATCTATATTAACCCCAGCGGCAGGTTCGTCATAGGGGGGCCAGCCGCCGATACGGGCCTCACTGGCAGAAAAATATTGGTCGACACCTACGGAGGCCTGGCCCGCCATGGTGGAGGCGCCTTCTCCGGCAAGGATCCCACCAAGGTAGACCGTTCTGGAGCTTACGCCGCCCGCTACGTGGCCAAGAACATTGTGGCGGCGGGATTGGCGGATAGAGCTGAGGTCCTGGTGTCCTATGCCATCGGTGTGGCCCGGCCCATTTCTATAAGCGTAGAGACTTTTGGTACGGCTAAGGTCTCCGATGACCTCATCCAGGAGCTGGTGGTAAAGCATTTCGACCTCCGGCCAGCAGCAATAATCAGGGATTTGGATTTGCGTCGACCTATCTATAGCAGCCTTGCGGCCTACGGCCACTTTGGCCGGGAGGAGCTAAACGTACCCTGGGAGAAAACCGACAAGGCCCAGGCGCTCCGTGCTGATGCGGGTCTGGACGGAAGGTAGTCTCCCGTTAAAACCTGACGTACAGTATAGTAGCTTCTTGTCAATAGACTTCTGCTGGTAAAGGCTAACGAGGAGAGAAGCAATGCCTAGAGTCCATGACCGCGGCGGATGGCCTACCGATGAGCCTATAGATAGAAGCGAGCACCAGATAATGGACTGGGAGCTTCGTGTCAGTGCCATTAGGCAGGTGCTGGGCCAGAAAGGGCTTTTGAGGAGCGACGAACTGCGCCGCGGCATTGAAAGCATCGAGCCAAGCCGATACGAGGCCCTGGGATACTACGAACGGTGGACTGAGTCCATAGAGTCCATCATAGTGGAAAAGGGCGTACTTACCCGGAAGGAGATAGACCAAAAAATGGCCGACCTTGAGGCCCAGAGCCGCTAGTGGCTAGCTCCGTTGGAGGGCCAAAATTCCGGCGTGGCGACCGGGTACGGGTCCTTAGCCTAGACGTTAAAGGGCACGTGCGTACACCGTGGTACATCCAGGGCAAAACCGGGGTCATAGAGCGGTCCCACGGTCCCTATCTCAACCCCGAATCCCTTGCCTACGGAGGCTCCGGACTTCCCGCCCAGCCCCTGTATCTGGTCAGGTTTAACCAGTTAGAGGTCTGGGAGGGCTATACCGGCCCAGGTGATGATAGGGTACTGGCCGATGTTTTTGAGCACTGGCTTGAACCAGCCTGACATGATGAAAGGAGTAGCCCATGAGCAATCAGCACGGCCACGGAGACCATTCTAACGAGCAGGGCTCCTCTCATCCAGGCGCGTCCCAGGATGCAGAGCTGGGACACTACGCCAGGCGGGTACAGGCCCTGGAAGCTCTTCTGACCGAAAAGGGCATCTGTACTCAGGGCGAGATCCAGAGGGCTGTCGAAGAGACGGAAGCTCGGTCCCCGGCTGACGGCGCCAGGGTTGTAGCCCGGGCTTGGGTGGACTCGGAGTTCAAGGCGAGGCTCTTGGCCAACGCCAAGGCCGCCGTGGCCGAGCTTGGATATGAGGCCGCCGCCGACTTGCCTGACCTGGTGGTGGCGGAAAACACGGACAAACAACATCATCTGGTTGTCTGTACCCTTTGTTCCTGCTATCCTACCTGGCTTCTGGGCCGTCCCCCGGACTGGTACAAGAGCCTTACCTATAGGTCCCGAGCTGTGGTGGACCCCCGTGGGGTGACGCGGGAGTTTGGGCTGGAGTTGGAGCCCAATGTAGAAGTCCGGGTGCTGGACAGCACCGCCGACATCAGGTATCTCGTCTTGCCCCAGCGGCCCGACGGCACCGAGGGCCTCAGCGAGGAAGAGCTAGCCAGGCTGGTCACCCGAGACAGCATGGTCGGGGTCTCCAACCCCCACGTGCCGGAACCAGCCCCGGCGGACTGAGGTAGCCCTGCTGTCGACTATTCGGGCGCCAGGGTCACGGGGAAGGGCACGTTGGGGTACTTTTTAAGGAGCCGATGCCACACCCGACGGCCAATACCGTCGGCTTCGGCGATGACCGCCTCTTCGTCGACCTTTAACACCTTGCCGTCTCGCATTACAAATCCCCCGTCAACCATGACCGACTCTATGTCGCTGGGCTGACCGTTGTGGACAAAAGCGGAAACTATCCGCATGGTGGGCGCCAGATTTGAACGCCGAGTGTTTACTACAAACAGGTCCGCCTTCTTGCCCACCTCCAGGGAGCCTATGCTGTCGGCCATGCCAATGGCCTTTGCGCTTCCCATGGTAGTCATCATCAGCACGTCTTCAGGTTGAGGATTTGTACCGTCCTGACGCAAAATACGCTCGGTGAACAGTCCAGTCCGCATGACCTCAACCATGTCCTGGGTGTTATTATCTGTGCCCATGCCAATGGTGCATCCTGCGTCCCTTAGAGCGGGAATGGGCGGTATGACCGCCCGCCGCGCTGCCATGGCCGGCTGGTGGGCTATGTTGGACCGTGTAGTGCCTAGCAGTGAGATTTCCGAGGGGTCCAGGAAACGACAGTGAGCCGCCAGGAGACGAGGACCCAGGTAGTCGTTGGCGAAGAGGCTCTGGGTGGGACGAACACCCCGCATCAGCATCAGCGACTCCACCTCAAGCTGGCTCTGGTTCAGGTGGATGGTATAGCGGCTGTCGTACCGCTCGGCTAAGGTGTGTACGTCCCTCAGGAGGGCGGGCGAGCTGGTCTCCACCAGCCCTGTGGAACCCATGCAGGTGATACGACCCTCCTCCTGCCCATCCCATTTTTCAAACAGGCGGGTGGCCTGCTCAAGACTCTTTTCCCGCAGGGCATCCGAGTACTGGAGAACCGGCTCGCCGGCGCGAAAGGTGGGCTCCACAACCCCGTCGCTGGTGTTCTCCGCCAGCACCCAGCGGAGGCCCGTTTGTGCCAGGGCGCCCGCATACCTATCGATGCCGCTGGAGATTTCGACGGTGGTGGTGCAACCGGTACGAGCGCACTCTATGGCCCCAAGGATGGCCATGATAACGGTTTCCTCATCAGAGACCATGTTCCGGACATCATCGGGAAAGCTGAAGCTGGACGGAAAGCCGAAGTCCTCCGATATGCCCCTAAATAGGTTGGCCGTCAGGTGAGCGTGGCAGTTGATCAGCCCTGGGAACACCGCCTTGCCCCGGCCACCCACTACCTCGGCATCCGGATAGCTGGCCCGCACCTGGGCGGTGGGCCCCACCGCAGCTATGCGACTTCCGTCTATAGCCAGGGCGCTGTCATACAGGACGGTACGGGCCGCATCGCAGGTCACGATAGTAGCGTTGGTAATGACGGTGGTTGTCATAAGTAGAACTCCTGAGCCCTTGGCCCATGGGGAACTTCAGCGGTCCTTATGTGAAAAAGCACGCTCTTCTCTGGTGATTATCTCGAGCAAGGCGGGCTGGCCTGAGGCCACCACCTGCTTCGCCCTTTGGATTGCCGGAACAACCTCCTCCGGAGCTTCCACCCGTTCATTGTACCCGCCCATAGCCTCGGCCACCTGGGCGTAGTTTCCGGTGAGGTACTTGGTGCCATATCGCTCGTTAGCCACTGGAAATCTGTCGACATCGTATATGCCCATAGCAGAGTTGTTGAGAACGATGGTGAGTATCGGTATGTGCTCCCGCACCGCCGTTTCGATGTCCAGCCCCACCATACCAAAGGCGTAATCGCCCATCACGTTTACCGCCAGCTTTTCCGGCGCCGCCATCTTGGCCCCCATGGCCAGTCCCAGGCTATATCCAAGCTGAGTAGACTTTCCCCATCCGATAAAGCCCCGGGGCGATATAGCTTCAAAGAAGGGGGTCATCTGGTCTCGAGGGCTCCCGGAGTCGTGGGTAACGACCGCTTGTTTCCTGTCTATGGTGTGCATCAGGTCCCAAATGACACGATAGGGATTGATGGGCGTCTCATCTGAGGTCAGCTTGGGCATCCACTGTTCCAGCCACTCTTCCTTGACTGCCTCCACCTCTTTGGCCGGTTCCTGGTTCTCCCTCCGACCCGATGGTCCGGCCTGGTTCTTAATCTCCTGAACGAGCTGAGTCAGCACCAGTTTGGCATCGCCAAGAATGGCGTGATCTATGGAATAGTCCTTGTTAATGTCACCATCGTCGTTGGTAGAGTGGATCATTACCTTCCCTGGCGCTATGGCCACTCCAAAATGGGTCCTGGTAAAGCTGCAGCCAATGCCGAAGACCAGGTCAGCGTGGCGTAGAAAATGGACCACGGGTCCCGTTGTGGCAGCGGCTCCTGTGCCCAGGGACAGGGGATGGTCCTCGGGGAAAGCGCTCTTCCCCGACAGCGTGGTCATCACCGGAGCCTGGAGAAGCTCCGCCATCTCTTTCAGTTCGTCCCATGCCTCGGCGTAGAGAACCCCCTGGCCGGCGTGGATAACGGGCCGCTTGGCCGCCAGCAGGGCCTTGGCCGCATCTTTCACGTCTTGAGGATCACCTGCCGTCCGAACGAGCTTGACCGGATGGTAGTCTAGGATAGATTCGTCCACATCCCCTCCCAGGATGTCCGTTGGCACCTCAAGCAGAACGGGGCTGGGTCGTCCTGTGCGGAGTTGACTAAAGGCCCGTCGCATCATTTCCGGGATCCGCTCAATCAGGTTGATCTGGTCCGACCATTTGGTAACCTCCCGGTAGCTTTGGGAGGGGCTGAAGGTAGGACGAACCCCCGCCCGGTCTCGAGTGGCAGAAGCAGGCAGCAGCAGTATGGGCACCGAGTCAGCGTAGGCCTGGGCTACCCCGGCGAAGGCGTTCTCCGCCCCGGGTCCGGCCTGCATGGTGAACACTCCAATCCGCCGCCCGTTGGTGACCCGGCTATATCCATCGGCCAGATTCACCCCCACCCGCTCCTGGCGAAAGATAATGGGCCGGATTCCTGCCACCGCTGCGGCCTCCTCCAGGGAGTTGTATGGTATGCAGCCCATGAAATCTACGCCCTCTTGCTTCAAGATTCTTGCAATAGCATCGGCGCCCTTCATAAACTCTCCTTACCTGTAATGTGGTTAGTCAGCTTCGACTCCAGTGTCTTCCATCCTAGTATGCTATCCCTACGGTGTCCAGATGAAGTAGGCTTTGTATGGGCCTCAACTCGATTTCTACTGGCCACGTCGACAGGTGGTAAAATGGTTTAGGCACACTTGGACCAGTGTTACGGGGATTCAAACAAACTTGGAGGACGACCCTTGACCATCAAATTCGGCACAGACGGCTGGCGGGCGGTAATAGCCGACGAATTCACCTTTGAGAACGTTGCCATCTGCGCCCAGGGCGTAGCCAACTATATTAAAGAGATCGGCTCATCAGACCAGGGATTGATGGTGGGCTACGACACTCGATTCGCATCGAAGGACTTTGCCGTCTGCGCTGCCGAAGTCTTCGCTGGCAACGGTATGCGCGCCCTGCTGTGCGACCGGGCGGCTCCCACACCGGTGGTGAGCTACAACGTTCTGGTGCACGCCACCGCGGGGGCAGCGGTAATAACGGCCAGCCACAATCCTCCCCAGTGGAACGGCTTTAAGTTCAAGCCCGATTACGGAGGCAGCGCCTCCTCGGAGATCGTGGCCCAATTGGAGGAACATATCGCCCGTATAAGCAAGAAAGGAGTTAGCTCCCTTCCCTTGAGTCAGGCCATGTCCCAGGGCCTCATAAGGGAAGTGGACCCAACACCTCCTTACCTGGAGCAGATAAAGCGCCTTGCGGACCTCGATGCTATCAAAAAGTCGGGACTGAACATCGTGGTGGATGTGATGCATGGAGCCGGCGCTGGGTATCTGCCCACGCTGCTTCAAGGGGCAAAAGGCTCCATCACAGAAATTCGAGGAGAGGTGAATCCTGCCTTCCCCGGGATGCATCAGCCCGAGCCCATTGCCGAAAACCTCACTCTCCTCTCAAAACTGGTGGTAAAGAACAAAGCGGATGTGGGTATCGCCTACGATGGTGACGCCGACAGGCTGGGTATCATAGACGAAACCGGCCAGTACCTCAATACGCTGCAAGTGTTTGCTTTGCTGGCTCTCTATCTGCTGGACGTTAAAGGGGACCGGGGCCCTCTGGTTAAGTCCCTGACCTCCTCTGATATGCTGTTCAAGTTGGGGGAGCTTTATGACGTGCCTGTTTTGGAGACGGGGGTGGGTTTCAAGTATGCCGGCCCCCTAATGATAAAGGAAAATGCTCTTATGGGCGGTGAGGAGAGCGGCGGCTACGGGTTCCGAGGACACATCCCCGAAAGGGATGGTGTCCTGAGCAGCCTATTCCTCCTCGAGTTCATGGTTCGTAAAGAGATGCGGCCCTCGGAGTTGCTGAAATACCTGTACAGCAAGGTTGGTGAGTGGCATTACAGCCGCCGGGACGTGCCCTTTAACGCCGCGAAAAGGACCGGACTACAACAAAAGCTGGATGACAGCTCTGCAGTCAAAGAGATCGCGGGCATGAAGGTTACGTCCACTGATACTATGGAGGGCCGGCGCTTTCGCTTCGACCAAGGGTGGCTAATAGTCCGGTTTTCAGGTACGGAACCCCTGGTGCGGGTCTATGCGGAAGCGGACACTCCGGAGAGGGTTGAGTCGCTTATGGATGGAGCCGCCGCCCTTTTGGGAATTTGAAGGTGTCGAAGACTTCCTCCTGGCACCAATAAATTCCGTCAATACCGCTGGAGGGGATACCAGCCCTTATCGTTTAGTGTACTGCGGAGCACGACGGGCCCGTTTTAGGCCGTACTTCTTCCGCTCTTTAATCCTGGAGTCGCGGGTCAGCAGGCCAAATTTGCGCAGGGGGACTCTTAGACCCTCGTCGAAGGCTAATAGCGCCCTGGCTACGCCGTGACGAATAGCCTGGGCCTGGGAAGAAACCCCGCCTCCCTTGACCTGAGCAACCACGTGGAAGCGCCCCAAACTGCCAGTGACCTCCAAGGGCTTCTTAATGGTCACCTGCCAGAAAAACCAGGGGAAAGCCTCTTCCAGGGGCTTATCGTTCACTTTAATAAGATCGCGATTACCCAGGTACAGTCGCACCTTGGCTATAGAGGTCTTTCGCTTGCCCGTTCCGTAATAATACTCTTGTTTAGCGTCTTCTTGGACCAATGGAAATATCTACCTCTCAACGGTTGTACGAGGCACCTGAGCCTCGTGGGGATGGGACTCACCAGCGTATACCTTCAATCGCCGCAGCATCTCACGACCTCTTGTAGTGGTTGGAAGCATACCCTTTACCGCCAGTTTTATGACCCTGTCCGGGTGATTCTCCAACTGGTCTCTCAAAAGCATAGATTTTAAATTGCCGGTGTAGCCACTGTGGCGGTAGTAGATTTTCTGGGTTAGTTTACGCCCCGTAACCCGAATCTTGGAGGCGTTGATCACGATTACATAGTCCCCCGTAAGGACATGGGGAGTGTACACTGCCTTGTCTTTTCCTTGCAAAGTTTTGGCTATCTGGCTGGAGAGCCTGCCCAAAATCTGACCGGTGGCATCTACCACCCGCCACGAAGGTTTAATCTCTTGAGGTTTGGCGGTGTAAGTTTTGGGGCGCTTCATATCTCTAACTCTCTCTTTTTGGTGGAAAATTCGAATAGTCCACCTTTATCAAGCACAGTCCTTTTGAGGGGAGACCCATGACTGATCTGCACTGTATTATACAATCATTCATCATATCTTGAATCGTTGTACGCGGCGCTTTTCCTCTGCCGATCTCTACCAGCATCCCGTTGGTCCTGAGAATCTGGTGCATCATGAAAGCATTAGCTTCCGCCTCTATCAGGACCAGGTCCCCATCCCTCCATACCTCCCACCGCTTTACGTGCCGTACGCCCGATTTATCAGCGGGCAGGGACACAGTAAAGGCCGAAAAGTCGTGTGTCCCCACCAGGGCCTGAGCGCTATGAGACATGGCTTCTGTATCCAATGGGACCTTTATCCATGCACAGCGATTGTGCAATAAAGGGGATGGTGTGTCTCGATTTAATATCGTGTAGCTATAGGTGCGGGCCAGGGCGTCCCGTCGGGAGTGAAAGTCAGGGGACGTTCTGTAGGTCCCCCTAACCTTTATATCCCAGGGCAGATGGAAGTTCAGGGCCTTGGTCCACGTCTCTTCGGGGAAGTGGCTCTGGGTCAGAAAGTCCACCACCTGGCCCATGGCATGAACACCTGTATCTGTGCGGCTGGCCGCCCTTACGCGTACCTCCTCTCCAGTAACTTTGCCAATGGCTCTCTCCAGTTCACCCTGGATGGTAGGCAATTTGGACTGATACTGGAACCCCTTGTAGTTTGTACCGTCATATTCCACAACGAGGGCCAGCTTTATGGCTGGCCTGTCTGATTCCAACACAGGACACCTAGGTCTAGACCAACTCAAGCTGGGCTAGAGGAGCCGCGTCTCCTTTCCGTTGCCCCAGCTTTATAATGCGAGTGTACCCCCCTGGCCGACTGGCATACCTGGGCGCCAACTCGTCAAAGACCTTCTTCACCACGCTTTTGTTGGGTATCTTGGCCACGGCTAGACGACGATGGTGTAGGGTACCCTTCTTGCCGTATGTGATCATTTTCTCGGCCAGACCTCGGGTCTCCTTAGCCTTGGCCTCGGTGGTTACTATCCTTTCGTGGATAATAAGCGCAGCCGCCAAAGAGCGCAGCAACCCTATCCTCTGGTCTGTGGCGCGTCCCAGCTTTCTTCCCGCTACTCTATGCCTAACCATATAGCCTTACTCCTTGTCTAAGGAGGCTTCGGTGGCCTCGCTGGCATCGGCATCGGCATCGCTAGGTTCGGGAGACTCATCCTCCAGGCTATAGCCCATCGCCTTCAGCCTTTCGTTGAGCTCGCTGAGGGATTTAACTCCGAAGTTACGGATTCGGAAGAGCTCCTCATTGGTCATCTCCAAAACCTCGCCCACCTTTTTCAGCTGAGCGCGCTTTAAGGAGTTGAGGGTCCTGGGTGAGAGCTCTAGTTTCTCAATGGGAGTCTGGTAAATCTCCGGCGGGATCAACCCGGTACGACGGCCGTCATCAGGGCTAATCTCTCCGTCTGGGTTCAGGCTGTTGAACAGGAAGAAGTGGCTAACTAGGATCTTCGAAGCCATTTTAAGAGCTTCCGAGGGAGTAATGGTGGCATCGGTCCATACTTCCAGTATGAGCCTCTCATAGTCTGTAACCTGGCCCACCCGGGTCTTCTCTATGGTGTAGTTGACTTTTCGCACGGGATTGAAAATGGCGTCCATAGGCAGGACACCCCTGGGCATGCCGTCACCCGAGGAGGCGGGCTGGTAACCCTTGCCAGGTTCTACATTTAACTCTAAGGCCAACTGCCCTTTGGCAGAGTCTATCGTAGCCAGGTGCTGCTCAGGATTAACGATTTCAAAATCCGAGGAGGTAGCGATATCTCCAGCAGAGACCATACCTTCTCCCGACACTTCCAGACGCATCTTGCCCGGACGCCCCGTTACAGGTCGAATGCGCACCTGACCAATGTTGTAAAGGATCTCCATCACCTCCTCTTTCACGTGGGGGATGGTTGTGTACTCGTGAAGGACGTCTTCGATCTTGACCCACGTAACGGCGGCTCCTGAAATGGAGCTTAGCAGGATGCGTCGCATGGGATTGCCAAGGGTAATTCCGTAGCCACGTTCTAGAGGCTCTATATGAAACTTGCCGTAGGTATCGGTGGTCTCAACGGTGTGTATACCCGGAGTAATGGGCTTCTCTTCCGTTACGGGGGACTCTCCTAAAAAGCTCTCTATGTCCAGCATTCCTTTAGTTACCTCGAGTAAAACTCTACAATAAGTCGAGTATCAATAGTCGTTTCCAACTCATCCTCGCTTGGAAGCCTGCGAACCGTGGCTTTTAGATTGGCCACATCTAACTCAAGCCACTCCGGCACTGGCCTCTTAGGCAGATCGGCAGTCATGATTTTCACGTATTCGCTATCTTTATGGGACTCCTTCCACGAGATGACGTCCCCAGGACGTACGGTGTAAGAAGGGATATCAGTTTTTCGGTCACCAACCAGGAAGTGTCCGTGAAGCACAAGCTGACGCGCCTGCCTACGGGAGTCCGCGAAACCCAGCCTATAGGCCACATTGTCCAGCCGCGTCTCTAGCTGCTTAATGAGGTTCTGACCGGTAGATTCGGACTGTGTGAAGGCCTGCTTCACGTACTTGCTAAACTGGGCCTCCATAATGCCGTACATGTACCGTGCTTTCTGCTTCTCCCGCAGCTGTATACCGTGGTCCGACACCCTCCGACGCCGCATGGAACGGTCCCCGGGAGGAGTACGGCGACGGTCAACGGCGCATTTGGGGGTATAGCACCGCTCTCCCTTGAGGAAGAGCTTCTCGCCCACCCTACGGCAGCGTCTACAAGCCGGACCCGTGTATCGTGCCAAACTATATCTCCTTTTACACTCTTCTCCGCTTGGGAGGTCTACAACCGTTGTGGGGGATGGGCGTCACGTCCCGTATGCTGGTAATGCCCAGGCCCGAGGCCTGAAGGGAGCGAATAGCAGCCTCCCTGCCCGCTCCAGGGCCTTTAATAAATACCTCTACTTGCTGCAACCCTAGGTCTATGGCCTTCCGGGCGGCCTGCTCCGCCGCTCTCTGAGCCGCAAAAGCCGTCCCCTTGCGGGAACCCTTAAAGCCGCTGGTGCCCGCACTGGACCAAACTATAGCGTTACCCTGAGTGTCGGTGAGGGTGACCTGAGTGTTGTTGAAGGTAGCATGAATATAGGCCCGTCCATTGGGGGTGACCTTTCGCTCTCGCTTTCGGCTCCGTTGTCTCGCCATATTTAGCGACCTCTACTTATTTCTTCATTCCGGTACGGCGTCCGCGGCCGGCCACAGTTTTGCGGGGGCCCTTGCGGGTCCTGGCGTTGGTGCGGGTCCGCTGACCTCTAACGGGCAGGCCCCTGCGATGCCGTAGACCCCGGTATGAGCCAATGTCGATTAACCTCCGGATATTCATGACGTTCTCTCGCCGCAGGTCACCCTCAACTCTGTACTCTTTGTCTATGATCTCCCTTAACCGGTCGACCTGCTCCTCGGATAGCTCCGACATCTTGGGTGTGGGGTCGCCGTCTATGCCGGCCTTTTCAACCACCCGCTGAGCAGTGTAGGGGCCAATGCCAAAGATATGGGTGATCGCAACATCCACGCGCTTACCATCTGGAACGTCTACGCCGACTATACGAACCATGGATGCCCTCCTTAACCCTGCCTCTGAGCGTGCCTGGGATTGGAACAGATAACGCGGATTACACCTTTACGCTTTATTATCCGGCACTTATCACACCGAACCTTAACGGAAGCTTTTACCTTCATCGCCTGGACTACTTAAACCGATAGGTTATGCGACCCTGGCTCAGATCGTAGGGCGAAAGCTCCACCAACACCCTGTCCCCGTTAAGAACGCGGATGAAATGAAGCCGGATCTTGCCCGATACATGGGCCAGAACCTTATGCTTATTGGGCAATTCCACTCGAAACATTCCGTTAGGGAGAGCTTCAGTTATTAGGCCCTCTACCTCTATTCCCTGCTTTTTAGCCATGCTCCTCCTGGTTCTATATCCTGGTGAGTACCTCAGCTTCTCCGTCGGTAATCGCTATAGTATGCTCAAAGTGGGCAGAAAGGCTACCATCTGCCGTAACCACTGTCCAGTGATCATCCAGCAGCTTGGTTTCCCAGCCGCCGACGTTGACCATTGGCTCGATGGCCAGAGCCATCCCTTGCCTTAGCTGTGCACCTCGGCCAGCGGGACCGTAGTTGGGCACCTGGGGGTCCTCATGAAGGAACCGACCCACGCCGTGGCCAACGTACTCCCGAACAACGCTAAAGTCTCTGGCGGTGGCGTACTCTTCCACTGCGGCCCCAATGTCTCCGGTCCTCGCGCCGTCCACAGCGGCCTTGATTCCTTCCTCAAGGCACTGCCTGGTAACATCTATCAGCTTTTGGGCTTCCTTAGATATTTTTCCAACCCCTACGGTCACGGCGGAATCACCAATGAAACCGTCAATGGTGGCGCCTACATCTACCTTGATAAGGTCGCCCTCATTAAGAATCCGGTCGCTGGGAATACCGTGAACGATCTCCTCGTTGACCGAGGCACAGATCGATGCGGGGAACCCCCTGTATCCCTTAAAGGTGGGCTGCCCCCCCCGCTCGCGTATCACTCGATAAGCTATCTGGTCCAGCTGGCTGGTGGTTATCCCTGGGTGCACTGCCTCCTCAAGAGTGGCTATGGTTTCGGCCACTATGGCCCCGGCTCGGCGCATAGCTTCTAGCTCTTGAGGCGATTTAATGGTGATGCCTCCATTGTAGGGCGGCGGCGAGTTGGAAGCGGTCTGTAATTTTTGGATTTGTTTCATACCTGTTTATTTTACGCTAAATTGCTTCGTTTTTGAAGCTACATACACCCTCAGTAGCCTAGATGCGGCTAATTGACGTAGCTCCGTTCAAAACCTTCGTAACGCAGGGCTTGCGAGAGCCGTTGGAATATCTCCTCCACCGAACCTATCCCGTCTATCTTTGTCAGCTTGCACTGATCACGGTAAAAGTCCGCCACGGGTTTAGTCTGCGAGTGGTATTCTTCAAGACGGGTGTCTATCGCCTCGGGCTTGTCATCGTCCCGCTGATAAAGTTGGCCCTCGCACACATCGCACTTGTCGTCGTCTTTGGAAGGGGCCGTAGTCAGATGATACACCTGCTCGCACTGTCTACAGACTCGTCTATCGGTGAGCCGCTTTGATATCTCATCCCTGGGAATAACTATAAGAAGGGCCTGATCAATCTGAAGCGCTACTTCGCTCATAGCGCTTTCGAGATGCTCGGCCTGATTAACGTTTCTGGGAAATCCGTCCAAGATAAATCCGCTGGACGCGGCCAAGACATCTGGCAACACGATACTAATGGTTATCCCATCGGGTACCAGTAGGCCCTTAGAATAATATACTTTTGATTGCAACCCCAAACTGGTTCTTTTAGCCTGATGCTGGCGAACCAGGTCACCCGATGCTATATGCCTGAGTTCCATCGTCTCCGCCAGCCGCTTACCCTGGGTACCTTTTCCAGCACCCGGTGGACCAAGGATTACAAGCCGCTTATATGGCTCACGCGTCACTTGAGGAATCCCTCATAGTTACGCATCTGTAGCTGGGCTTCAAGCTGGCGCAAAGTGTCCAAGGCTACCGATACAAGAATCAGGAGACTGGTGGCACTTAGTTGAAGGGCGCGAATGTCCGTTAGGGTTGATGCCAAGAAGGGGACAATAGCTATAAAACCCAAAAAGAGGGCGCCTCCAAAGGTGAGCCTGAGAATGACCCGGTTCAGATAGTCTTGGGTGGGCTTGCCCGGTCTAATGCCGGTGACAAAGCCGCCACTTTTTTGAAGACTTTCAGCTAGGTTCTGCTGCTGGAACGTGACCAGGGTGTAGAAGAAGGTGAAGATAACCACCAGGAAAAAGGTCAGCACCCAGTACAGTCCGTTGTTGGGGCTGAAGGCCGACGCAAACCATCCGGCCGTGTCACCCACGAAACCTTCGTTATCAGCCAGGAAGGCGGCCACGGTTCCCGGAAGGATCACCACGGAGAAGGCGAATATGAGGGGGATTACCCCCGCGGTGTTGACTCTTATGGGGAGGTAGGAGCTTCCCGATTGTCGATACATCCTCCCCGATCGGAATATACTCCGACCGTACTGCACCGGTATGCGGCGGTGAGCTTCGTTGAACACCACTACCAGCGCGATGATGAGGATGCCGATTATGGCGAACGCGAAGAGACCTGCCTGATTATCGTTGGAAAGGAAGCCACGCTGTATTAGGCCGGGAAACCCGGCCACTATGCCAGCGAAGATAATCAGGGAGATGCCGTTGCCAATGCCTCGCTCAGTGATGAGCTCTCCAAGCCACACCAGAAACATCACTCCGGCTGTCATCGACAACACGGCGGCCACGGTGGGCAGGAAGGCTTCTCCAGACAGTCCAATGTTGTCCAGCACCCCTGCGTTGCGAAGGAGCAGCAACTGGCCATAGCCTTGGGCCATAGCAATGGGCACTGTAGCCCAGTGGACGATGCGATTTATCTGCTGACGTCCCTGCTCACCTTCCTTGGAGAGCTGCTGGAGCCTGGGGATGATGGGTACAAGCAACTGCATCACGATGGACGCGGTGATGTATGGGAACACCCCAAGGGCGGCAATGCTCATGTTCCGCAGGGCGCCGCCGCTGAACAGGTCCAGGAAGCCTAGAAGCTGAATCCTATCGAACAAATTGTCCAGGGAGCCCTGGTCAACGCCGGGCACAGGTACCTGTGCCACGAGGCGAAAGATGCCTAGCATGGCAAAGGTGAAAAGAATTTTGTTGCGCAGGTCGGGGACTCTGAGAGAGTCCAGCGCCGCCTGTAGTAAACGCGGCCGGCCTTCTACTTCCTGCGACATCATGACCCGATCACCTCCACCTTGCCCCCCGCATCCTCAATCTTCTTTTGAGCAGCGCCGCTAAACTTATGAGCCGACACCGTTAGCGCTTTGCTGACCTCTCCGTCCCCAAGAATCTTAACGGGCAGTTTGAGGTTTTTTAGCAGCCCAAATTGCACCAAAGCCTCGGGCGTGACGGG
>JAPULR010000074.1 GCA_027294635.1 Chloroflexota bacterium
GCGTAACGGAGACTGGCAAAAAATTCGGTCGGAAGAGATAATCGCCATAGACCAGCTGCCTGAGGCCGTGATCCCCGGGGCCATCCTCTGCGGCGAGGGGCTGCTGGACAACGGTTCGTATCTGATGGAGGCCCTTGGGCAGAAAGCCACCGTCGTCGAATACCCGGGACCATCTCTTCGTCTCTGGGCCCTGGCCAGATTGGGCGCAGAACGGCTGGAGCGCGGCCTCACCGATGATCCAGCCACTCTCCAGCCTCTGTACCTTCGCCGGCCCAGCATAACCCAGCCCAACCCCCCCAGAAAAGTAAAACCGTAGCAGATAGTCTTAGGAGGCACAGTGAGCGCAGATACTCAACGGACTCTGGTGCTTATAAAGCCCGACGGCGTGCAAAGAGGTCTTGTTGGCGCCATCATATCGAGGTTGGAGGCCCGGGGACTGAAGATCGTTGCCATGAAAATGCTGCAAATGGACCGAGAGATGGCCTCCCAGCACTACGACGTTCATCGGCAACGGCCCTTCTTCCAAGGGCTGGTGGAGTTCATAACCACCAGCCCAATTATCGCCGTGGTACTGGAGGGCTCCAACGCGGTGGAGCTGGTACGCCGCAGCATGGGAACCACCGACCCGGTTCAGGCCGAGCCAGGTACCATCCGCGGCGACCTTGCTGTAGAGATAGGCCGCAACCTGATCCACGGCTCTGACTCCCTCGAAACGGCGGCCACGGAGATAAGCCTCTTCTTCAAGTCTGAGGAGATACCGGGCTACACAAGAAGTGTAGAGCCCTGGATTACTGAATCCTGACCACCTGGGGCGCCCGTGACCAAAGCTCCTCCAACTGGTAGAACTCTCTTTGCTCGGGACCAAAGATGTGGACGATCACATCGCCGAAGTCCAACAGGAGCCAGCCTGAATCGGGCCTGCCTTCAGCATGGCTAATGGACACCCCCGACGCCTTGAGCCGCTTCACCATGTCGTCCCTCAACGCCCTGGTCTGCCGGTCGCTTCCAGTAGTGAGAATTACAAAGTAATCGGCAAAGGAGGCCAGCTCCCTTATGTCAAGCAGAACGATGTCCTCAGCCTGGAGGTCCGAGGCTATGTCAACCAGTCTGTGGGCGACTTCGGTAGGGTTCAGGGACAACTTCTCCGGCGCATCTTTACCTGATTATAAGTTGCCCAGGACAAAGTAACAACGCCCTGGCATTCTGACAGCACTCAGCGGGGCTCCTGGGCTATTGTTTTATCAAAGGTGTATGTGTACCATTTCACAAAGACTTTGCAGGCTTGAGGACCATGAGTACCTCCAACTCATCATCCATTGCAATCAGAAACCGAATAAACGACGAGATGCAGGCCATGCTGGACCAGTATCTCCCCGACCGCAGGCCCATGTCTCTGGACGACTACGACTGGGACCAGATCAGACCTGAGTCCGTAGACCAGGACTTCCTGGAGGCCATCGGATTTGTAACCCTGATAGAGTCCAACCCCAAGGCCCCCGGAGGACAGATTCTGTCCGCCGCCGACCGCAGCGAGGCACCCTGGCTACGCCGCTTTATTACTCAGACCTGGCTCCCCGAAGAAAGCATGCACCACGTCCCTTTCAAAGAGTACCTAATTCGGGCCGGCGCCTACGAAAAGACCTTTCTTGACTCGGAGATAGACAAGGTAATCCAGCGGGGCTTTGATCACGGCGAGGGGTACACCGAGCTCCAGGCGGCCACCTACGGCTGGCTTCAGGAGCTCATCACCTGGCGTTTCTATGACTCTATACACTCCTACCTGCTCTCAAACGCAACAACGGACAATCCCGCCGACCCGGTGTTGCTGAAGATACTGTCAGACATTGCGAAGCAGGAGAATTTTCACCGGCACGTCTACCTCACGGGAGCAAGGACGGTGCTAAAGCACGCTCCGGAGAGGAAGGGTGAGGTGATCAGCGCCACTGCCGAGTTCCTCATGCCAGGGCACCAAATGGCGCCGGAGTGGCAGCTCAAAGCCCCCCTGTGGTCCGTCAAGTTCAAGTTCTCTCTCAGAAGGCTGATCCATGACATCACGAGGGACTTGGTTGAGCTTGCAGGCTACAGGGGCCTGGGACAGGCCACCATCTTGTACGGGTCAAGGCACACGATACAATGGTACTTGAAGCCTCTGGTAACCCTCCTGAACCCCTTGTCCCGGTCCTACAGATCGCCCGTTAACTATCTCGCAGGAAGGGTCATAGCCGGGACGTTTTAAGAACACCGCTGACTTAAGTCCCTAAGTTCCCTGAGTCGGGCTTCGGCAACTTCTACCCTCACCCTGGCTTTAGGGGCACAAACCAATTACCATGCTCCTGCGCCACGTTGAAGACACCCTAACAATTATGCTAGGCTGGTTCCGCTATGGAAGGATTGGACCCAAGTAAGGTTATCGTGGCCATGAGCGGCGGTGTCGACTCGTCGGTGGCCGCCCTACTGCTGAAGAGGGCCGGCTACCAGGTGGTGGGAGTCACCATGCGGCTCTTCAGTATCGACGAAAAGAATTTGCCTCCTTACTACAAGGGCTGCTGTACTGTAGACGACGTGGACGACGCCCGCCGAGTGTGCGAGACCCTGGATATTCCACACTACGTGTTCAACGTACAGCGGGAGTTCCAGTCCTACGTCATCGACTACTTCATGGCTGAGTACCAGCGGGGCAACACGCCACATCCGTGCATAGCCTGCAACGACAGGATCAAGTTCTCCTTCCTCCTTCAGCGGGCTCACTTCCTGGGCGCTACCTACGTGGCCACGGGACACTACGCCCGCATCAGGGCGGAGGTCGACGGCTACCACCTGCTCAAAGGCGCCGACCCGTCCAAGGACCAGTCCTACGTCCTCTATGGTATGGGCCAGACGGAGTTGGCCCATACCCTTATGCCCGTGGGCTGGCAACCAAAGGAAGAGATACGAGAATTGGCTCGGGAGGCAGGTTTCCTCAACGCCGACAAGCCCGACAGCCAGGAGATATGTTTTATCCCTCTGGGGGACTACCGCGAGTTCCTGAAGGAACGAATTACTCCCAAAGCGGGCCGTTTAGTGGACAGCGAAGGCAAGGTGCTGGGAGAGCACCGCGGTATCGAGTTCTACACCGTAGGACAGCGCCGAGGCCTCGGATTTACCTCAGCCACGCCACTTTACGTCACATCTATCGATGCCGAAAGCGGTGACATTACAGTGGGGCCGGAGGAGGAGCTCTTCAAGAAGACCCTTTGGGCCTCCCAGGTGAGCTACGTGTCGGGCCTGGAGCCGTCCCAGGGCGCCGAGGTATCGGTCAAGATACGCTATAAGTCCACCGAGACCCCCGCCCTTCTCTACCCCCAGGGTGACGAAGCCCTTATTAGGTTCACCGACCCCCAGCGGGCCGTAACCCCCGGACAGGCGGTGGTCTTCTACCAGGGCGAGGAGGTCCTGGGAGGCGGACGCATCGCCCAAAGGACCGAAGGGCCAATGGCAGAGCCCCATGCGGGCGCCGAAAAGGTCAATGCCGTCCCTTGAGATAGAGCAGATGCTACATGACCGCGGACACACCCTGGTGGCCGGGGTGGACGAGGTGGGAAGGGGTCCCCTTGCCGGACCAGTGATGGCCGGAGCCGTTATCCTACCCCCGGACTTACACACCTCCGTACCCTGGCTCCAAGGCGTCAACGACAGCAAAAAGCTTACTCCCCTACAACGCGAACGGGCGGCTGAGGAGATTCACCTGCGAGCCCTGGGAGTGGGCATAGGCCTGGCAAGTTCAGGAGAGATAGACGCATCGGGCATCGTTGCTGCCACCAAACTAGCGATGCTGAGGGCGATTGAGGCCCTGCCGTGGAGACCACAGCACCTTCTGATTGATTTCCTCCCCCTTGAGGAGTCAGGCCTGCCCTTCAGCGCCGTCATAGGGGGCGACAGTCGATGCTACTCCATCGCCGCCGCTTCCATCGCCGCCAAGGTGGCCAGGGACCGGATGATGGTGGAAGCCAGCGACCTGTATCCCGGCTACGACTTCCATCTTCATAAAGGGTATGGAACCCAGAGGCACCTCAACAACTTGAAACGTCTGGGGCCGTGTCCCATCCACCGCCTATCCTTCGCCCCGGTTCGGCTGGCCCAGGAGATCCACCGAAAGGCGCAAAAATGCCCACAGACCGAAGTCGCTTAGGCTCTCGCGGCGAAAGGCTGGCCCAAGAGCACCTTGGCAACGCTGGCTATCAGATTGTGGAGACCAACTACCGCTGCCAGTGGGGCGAGGTGGACATCATAGCCCGCGATGATGATTCCCTGGTCTTCGTTGAAGTGAGGACCCGCCGCGGCACGTCCTTCGGCACTCCAGAGGAGTCAATTACAAAAGAGAAGGCCCAACGATTGATCGCTACGGCGGAGACCTACCTGGATGGGCACCAAGCCTCCGCGGCCCAGTGGCGCATAGACTTC
>JAPULR010000075.1 GCA_027294635.1 Chloroflexota bacterium
CATAAAGGTCCAGCACATCTTCCATGCACGCCACAAACTCGGCGCTTACCTCCGGGATGCACCATTCCTTCTTCTGCCACGGTTTGAGTTCGTTTTTTTTTAGCATCTGGCGGACCGTCTCCGGAGAGATGGAGCCGGCCAGATCCAGTTCCACCACCTTGTTAGCCAGCAATTGCAAGGTCCAGCGGATGCGGCCTTCGGGGGCAGGGCTACAGGCCACCGCCACAGTGGGCTTGCTTACCGTCCAGCTTGCGCCGCTGGCCGGGCCGAGGCCGCTCCTTCAGAGCACTCTTCAGGCCCTCCTCCACGAACCGGCGGCGCACTCGACTAACGGTGGATGGACCGACCAATAGGGCCTGGCTAACCTGCTGGTCGGTGAGCCCTTCATCGGCTTTACACAGAATCAAAGACCGTTTTACCTTACGCGCCGACGACTTGCCCTTCCGGGCGATATCCAACAGTTGCTCCCGTTCACCCGGAGTCAGGTTCACTCGGTATCGCTAAGCAGGCATCCCCACACCTCCCACAAGGACCAGAATGCCCCTATATTATACCTTTTCTTAAATTAGTCAAAAATAGCTGGATGGTGTACTAGCGCCTTCAGAGGTCTACCAAGGTGGCAAGAAAGGAAGGTCGTTGGCGGCCATTTCCAGCCAATTGCACTCTATTTGCAATTGCCCCTTGTGTCAGTAGAGTTGATCTAATTCAGCCTCCTTGGCCTTCTCGCTGGACTTATGGTCCGCTACAATATTTCTCACTTCAATCTGCGCTGGGCCACCGAGGAAACGCGGAATTATTAGCTAAGATGAGTTATCATCGTCGGTAGGGTCTGAGTCGCCCTCAGCGGGAACGGCTTTGGTGTCCACGCCATTCCAGATGCCCTTAATGGCCGCACCCCAGGCATTTTCATCCCAGCCGGTAACTGCTCCACAATTACCGCTATTCCATCTGTGGTTGGGTTTACCATCTTTGTTAGTCCAGTTGACTTGGTTCCCTCAAACGGTGATGTTGCCACATGGTACCGGGTTGGATGCTGGCTGAGCCCAAACGTATAAGCCGACGTTGGTGAAAAACTGCTTCCTAGCGTAAATCTTGTTATCCAACAGCTGGATATTGAACCCACCCGCAATCGCTATCCCATACTGACCAGGATCAACCAGAATGTTCTTCTTTACGATAATGTGAGAACCTCCTCTATCCCCGGCCATATTTCCGCCACCGGAGTCGCTCGGTCCTCCACCAATGATGCGGTTCCCAAGAATCTGAAGCGGATCATCCGAAACCCCACCGGACTTGAATAGATTGATGGCGTCTTCAGAAAAACTCTGTCCCAATATATTCTTCCCGTCATTGTAGTTGATCCGGTTGCCAGGGCCACTGACTTGGTTGAACTGGACGAACTGGCCTCTTGGCATTGGTCCCTGAACATTCAGGAACTGGTTATGGCTCATATAGGTAGTCTGCGAACTCACAACGTAGACCGCGGTCCGTACGTCCTCAATCCTGTTTTGCGTAATGGAAATTTCGCTGCTTGACAGGATGCTCACGCCTTCACCTTGGCATGGACCGATCTCGCTGTTTTTAATACTAATATTCTTAGAGTTGTTGATGGCGATACAATCACCGTTGGGATTCGTGATGAGCATACCGCTAATTGTCCGATTGCTTTCCGCATTGATAACGATGGGACCAATAGATCTAGTGTCCTGAACCAGAAGTTCGCTTACAAAACCATGCTACATTGGCCAGTATCTCATCGGCTGTCTTGGTCCAGATGAAGGGTTTAGGCGCCTGATTCTGGAGTTCAGTGTATCGGTAGATAGCTTGCTTCAATTCCCGAATGCTGCGATGAACGCCTCTTCGGACTGGCGGGCTTGAGCCAGCTGCTGGGCATGGCGCGGCCAGAAGTAAAGTAGATTCTTTTGGGCCTCGTCCAGAAGCAGTTCTGCAAAGGCCTTGGCCTTGTGTTCTTGCGCCAGATTCTGGTTATAGCGCAGCTCCAAGTCAGCCAGGTCCTTCTGGGCTTCCTCCAGTGCCACCTCCGCGTCGGCCTCGACTAAACGGGCCTGGGCCAGTTGCAGGGCATGGCCCGCCGGTTGGATATCGGCCTTTGTCAAGCCCGGAAGTACGCCTTGGTCTGGAAGATGTTCTTCGCCAATGGGGGAGTGGGAGATATTGACCAGCCCAGTTGGTATGTAGTGGCTGCAACTGAGACCGACGATCCTGACCAATGGCTCCCGTACGCTCAGGACCGCAAAGCGGAGGATTTAAGATATTCGGTGGCTGATTTTCGACGAGACATTGAAGAAGCCCCCTTGACGCAATCCTCGCGCGATGCAGAAGCTTTAGAAGAAGGCCGCCAATCTGGGGTAGAACTTTCCAGGCTAGGTGGGCTGCGGCGCCTTCTATGGCTTCCTGGCCTCGACGCGGGGGCAGCTATTTCGAGACGAAGAGTTCGCCAATAATAAGAGGTGACGCGATTGCGGCCCTAGAATTGCCACCTGAACCAAACGGAAGTGTGAGGGATCCTGGACAGCTGAGCGATAAGGTAGGACAGGATCTAAAAGAAATCTTCCAAGAACCTGAGTGCAGCTCAAAGCACGATGGACCGAGGCAACACGCTGGAATGTTTCATCCCATGTCCAGTGCCAAATACTACTCTTACGAGAAGCAACCAACACAGGTAGAGGTTCCGCTCGATGATGGCGTATTCACCAACTAGGACTACTATGAGCCCTTCCTTCATGACATTGGAATCGACTTGGATTTAATTCGGGACACTTCCAAAGGGGAACTAGATTAAGCTGGAGTGGCAATGGAATCCATTAATTGCTAAAGCCGGAGTGGACATTGCAATGTAGTTTTTGCTCGTTAAGGCCCATATACTGCCACACGGTCTTTAACGGTGCCACGCCAGGGTTTACTCAGTCGATTCCTCGCCAGTTTCAATCCTGACGAGGCGCCGTCGCCCCGTGCTGGGATGGCTATGCTAGGGAGTCAGATATGAAAGCGATGTTTTTAGGAAGGGAAGAACAGGATATAAAGGTTTTTGCGTTGGCAATGCAAATGCGCTGGCCTGATTCCACTCTGTCGGTGGTTGAAGGGTTTGAAGAAGGTCTGGATGCGCTGGAAAAGGAGTCTCCAGACGTGGTGCTTCTGCATCCAGCCTCCAATGGTATAAACCTTACCAGTATGATTAAGCAAGTGCGCCGATGTTCCACTAATGTGCCTTTAGTGGTATTGGGAAATGGGCGGGATAAGATGGAGCTAGTCGAGTGTTTGGAACTGGGGGCGGATGACTATATGAAGCCGCCCTATGTCGTGGCAGAGATAATGGCGCGGATTTGGGCTTTGCTGCGCCGTTCTATTAACGAGAGGGGACGGACGCTGCAGTGTGGTCAGCTGGTAATTAATTCCCGCACATACGAAGCATTTTTGGGGGAGTTGGCGGTGATGCTCACTGCGAAGGAATTTCGGCTGCTGCACCTGCTGGTGGAGAACCAGGGGGCGGTGGTGACCCACGCGATGTTGCAGCAGGCCTTGTGGGGGGGGAGTGTGGCAGGGGGACCCAAACTGTTAAAACGGTACATACACCGGTTGAGGCGGAAGCTAAAGGATGATGCGAAACAACGCTCCTGGATAGTCTCGGTCCGTGGAGAGGGCTACCGATTCATTGGCCCTACCCCCAAAGAGTCACATGAGGAGGCGCTCGCAGTTAACTATGCGGCCAAGGAATAGCGGGAACTTCTATTCTGCGGACAAATCCTGTGAATCGCATCTAGGTCTGGCTTCATCTGTGTTTCACGAAAGAATCACCTATTCGGACCATTTGTAACCCTTTGGCACTATGTTGGGTCCAGGTGGGTCCTGAATATTTCCCTCCAACAAGTTATGTTTCAAAGGTGACGAGTAGAGTTCTCTACTCCTGTTTTTTTGGGGGGTGACTAATCTTGTGGACCTTGCCTCTGT
The DNA here is from genome assembly GCA_027294635.1 of Chloroflexota bacterium. GTDB lineage: Bacteria > Chloroflexota > Dehalococcoidia > Lucifugimonadales > JAPULR01. The sequence goes on from JAPULR010000075.1 coordinate 3,970, forward strand.
CGGAGATTTAACCTCCAAGGCATCGGTTACTTGACGATAGAACCCCTAATTAATGCTCCGTGAGGTTTAATGGAAGGTTGGCATGTAGCCAAGGTCAAGCCCCAGAAAGAGACGAGCTTAATAAGCTTCCTCCATCTGTGGGGAGTGGAGGTTTTCTTCCCTAAGGTTATTCAGCCTAGCCGGACTCGCGCAAGAATGCAACCATTATTCCCTAGTTACTTTTTCTGCCATCTAGATTCGGAGTCTAGCATCTGGCCGGTGGTGCGATGGGCACCAGGGATGTCCTATTTTCTCAACCATGACGGAGAAGCAGGCTGTGTACCCGACAGCGTGGTTGAGTATTTACAGCAACGTGTTAGCCAATGGAATCGCATCGGGCCCTCTCTTGTTCTTAAACCAGGCGACGGTGTGGTGGTGTTGAGCGGTCCATTTTCCGGCCTTGAAGGGGTTTTTCAACGGTACACGTCCGGTCGGGAACGATGCCGTATCCTGTTGGAAGCTTTGGCGCGACTCGGTACTGTTGAGCTGTCACAGCAAGATGTAAAAGGAATCTGCCCAACTTCTGAAGCCAGCCAGATGGGATCCACGATCGTGAGCCCCTTATCTGGCTAGTGGTTCGGGTAGGGTTTTCTGGTTCTCCGGCTTGGTCCAGAGAAGGCAGACCAACGGTAGTGGAAATTCCCGGGTAGTCAAGGCCAACAACGAAGATCTATTTGTAACAATGCCGGACCGTGTCGGGAGGGCGGTAGCGTGGGCTCTGTGGCTCGGGGTAACTGCATTTCCCCCAGCAAACTTCGCTCTGAAATACCTCAATCCAATGGGCGCGGCCAGTCTCATTCACGTTCGATGCCGTGGCGAGGCAGAGGAACGGTTGAGAACACAAGGTAATCGGTCATAACGGTAATAATATTGTGTGTGGCATAGTTGGTTATATCGGCTACAGGGAGGCGTTACCGGTTCTTCTCAGCTCTTTAGAGCGGGTGACCTACCGGGGATATGACTCCTTCGGAGTAGCCTTGCTTAACGGACAGGGAATCCAGGTTTTCAAGGAAATTGGCACGGTAGAAGAACGCCGCCATCAGGTGCAAAATCTTCAGGGCACCTTGGGCATCGGCCACACCCGTTGGGCAACTGTAGGAAGAGTGTCGGCTGTTAATGCCCATCCCCACCAGGGCTGCTCCGTAGACCTGGCCATTGTCCACAACGGCAATATCGACAACTTCCTCCCTCTTCGCCAGCGCCTTCAAAGCCAGGGACATGAATTTCGGTCCGAAACGGATAGCGAGGTAATCTGCCACCTCATCGAGTCGCACGGAGAGGTAGAAATCGTTGAGGCTACCAGGCGGGCCATACAGGAACTGGAGGGGCCCTTCGCCATGGCTGTCCTACATCGTGCCTCCAAGCGACTAATCTTAGCGAGACGAGAGAGTCCCCTGGTGATCGGTCTTGGTGAAGAGGAGACCTTCGTCGCCTCCGATGCCCCGGCTATTTTGCCATACACTAACCGAGTGATATTCCTGGAGGATGATGACTTGGCTTTAGTGTGGGCAGGCGGTATGCAGGTTGGCAGAATGGAGCCGAAGCTACCCGCCAAGTGCACCAGATTGCCTGGGATGCAGGACAGATGAGTAAGGGTGGCTTTGACCACTATATGCTCAAGGAGATTCATGAGCAGCCGGAAGCAATCCGGGATACCGTAGCTGAGAGTTTGCTGGGACCGGCAACGGCGGGTACATCTTCTCCAGTTGGTTATCTACCGGTTCGAGACCCAGATGCGGTGCTATTGTTGGGATGCGGCACTTCCTATCACGCGGCGCTAATGGGAGAGCAAATCCTCTCTCAACTTTTAACGGTACCGGTAACGGCCAGGGTAGCCTCGGAATTCCAGAAGCCCGCCGTCAAAGCTGAGCAGGGCCTTGTGGTCGCCTTCTCCCAGTCTGGAGAGACCAGTGATACGCTGACCGCTTTGCGACGCATCTTGGGCCAGGGTTACGCTTCTCTCGGCGTGACCAACGTGATGGGGAGCAGCATTACCAGGGCCGTGGACGCCACCCTTTATACTCGCGCTGGCCCGGAGGTAGCGGTGGCATCCACCAAAACCTTTCTGTGCCAACTGGTGACCTTGTACCTCCTGGGTTTTCACCTGGCCACCGACCGGGATGCGGTGTCGATAATTCCCCAGAACTTGCAGGTTCTTCCTGACTTGGTGAGACAGGTTTTGTCCCGAGATAGTGCCATACAGCAGGCCGTGAGACAGCTGACAAAGGCAGAGCACATATTCATCATCGGCAAGGGCCTGGGTGTACCAATCGCTTTGGAAGGCGCGTTAAAGTTCAAGGAGGTCGCCTACTTGCCCACTGAGGGTTACCCTGCTGGAGAACTGAAGCACGGACCATTTGCCTTGCTGGGAGAAAAAACTCCGGTAATAGCCATGGTCCTGGCCGATGAGCACCGCAGCAGGATGATCACATCAATCAAGGAGATTAAGGCGCGCGGATCTACCGTCATCGCCATCGCTGACCGGGGCGATGGGGAAGTCGCTGAATTTGCCGATATGGTTTTGCCGGTGCCGAAAACAGACCCTCTCCTGGCCCCGGTGCTGCACAACGTGGTGCTACAACTTATGTCTTACTACTGCGCCCGTAAGCTTGGTTGCCCTATTGACCGTCCTCGCAACTTGGCTAAGAGCGTAACGGTTCCCTGAGGGCGCCACTATCGAGATAGAGAATCTCATGTTTGACCTTATCCCCAGGTAATATCCCTCCCCGACTTGAACGCGGTCCCAGCCGACTCCCAGGGACAGCAATGCAGCCTAGAGGGCAGGCTTCCCTGCTATTAATCCTTGTACGACACAATATTCTCCCGTAGACGAGTGGTGAAACCATGCCTACCAATCCAGAAGAACTCAAAGTTGTCGTTATTGGTGGCGGAACTGGTTCCTCGGCAGTCCTGAGCGGACTTAAGGAATACACCACCAAGGTGACCGCCGTGGTCACCATGTTTGATACTGGGGGCAGCTCCGGCCTGCTTCAGGACGAGTTTGGTTATCCTCCTCTGGGTGATTTAAGGCAGTGCCTCCTGAGTCTCAGCGAACACAATGAGGGCAGTCAGTCGCTGCGGCAACTGCTGGACTTTCGCTTTCGGCAGGAGAGCAGCCTCAACGGACACAGTTTAGGGAATCTGTTACTGGCTGCCCTTACTACCCTTGGCGATGACCTGGAGTTAGCCATTGATGAAATGGCCCGCCTGCTACGGATAAGGGGCCAGGTAATCCCGGTGACCCTTGAACGGGCAGAACTGTGCGCCGAACTGGAAGATGGCCAGGTGGTACGAGGGGAATCTAACATAGACCTGCGGCGTCGGTCTTATCCCGGGATTAAACTAGTGTATTTACGTCCTCCAATACAGGCTAATCCCAAGGCGATTAGGGCAATCCTCAGTGCAGATGTGGTGGTGTTGGGGCCGGGAGACCTTTATACGAGCATCATTCCCAATCTATTGGCCGGAGGAATACCCGAGGCCCTAGCTAACACCCAGGCGACCCGCATTTACGTTTGCAACCTGATGACCAAGCTGGGCGAGACGGACGGTTTCAAAGCTTCAGATTTTGTAGGAGAGGTGATTCGATATCTAGGAGGGCCTAACCTAGATTGGGCCCTCATTGATAATCACCAGGTATCAATGACAGTGCAAGAGGTCTATCTCTCCGAGGGTGCCTATCCAGTAGTGGCGGATCTGGAGGTCGTACGGAAGGACGTCCCCGGTGTTTCTGGCCTCCTCCTGGGGAATGATCAAGTTCCAATGAAGCATGACCCACACCGCATTGCCCAGGCGGTCCTGGACATCACCAATGTGGGGCGAGTCAGGAAAACCAGCACCAATGGCCACGGCCGCCGGAACGCCCACCGTCACACAAATCCGCCTCTCCAAGACCTTCCAGTAGTCTAGCCGCTCGCTCTTTTGCTTTAAAGCCGAGTTGTCTCTATTGCAGGGAGGCTGAGGAGCTGGTTTGATTCTGGGCTAACAAGGGCGAGCGATGCACAGACCAAGAGGGCAATACCGTCCTAGAGTACATGGAAAGCCGGCGCATCTGGGAGTGAGCAGGCATATGTCCCCGCTACTTGTGGGCCGGATTGGTTAGCAGGACGCTTCCCATTGAATCTCGGCAAGTGAGTTGTTTGCTCACTCGCTTCAGGGCCAGGCCAGCTCAGATAACCTGGCCAAAAGCGCACTGTACCGACTAACGGCCAGGGACTGTCGTTTCTTAATCATGAAGACTTCTCATCTGGAGAACAGCTATGCGTATCAGTGTCATCGGATCAGGCTATGTAGGTTTAGTTACCTCTGCTTGTCTATCGGACGAGGGTCACCAAATCACTTGCGTGGACGTGGACAAAACCAGGGTGTCCCAGCTCAGCCTCGGCATCCTTCCTTTCCATGAGCCAGATCTGGGGGAGTTGGTCCGACGCCAGCTCGATGCCGGCAACCTCTCCTTTACTGAGGACCTGGCCCCTGCGGTAAGCAATTCACAGATTGTTTTCATTACCGTCGGAACACCTTCCTACGAAGACGGTTCCGTCGACCTAAGTGCCGTGCTGACAGTTGCTGAGGGCATCGGTAGAGCCATCGAAGGCTACCTGGTGATTGTGATTAAGAGCACGGTCCCAGTGGGTACTGCAGAGCTGGTTAGGCATGAAATCGCCCAATATGCTCGGGCTGATTTTGCAGTCCTGTCTAACCCCGAGTTCCTACGGGAAGGTCAAGCGGTGCGCGACTTCCTTGAGCCCGATCGGGTAATCATTGGTGGCGCCGATGAGCAGGCGGTCGGCCTATTACGTGAGCTGTTTGCTAGCTTCGCGACCGCTGAGAAGATCCTAATCATGGATAGCCGTAGTGCGGAAATGGCCAAGTACACGGCTAATGCCTTCCTGGCTACTAGAATCTCCTTCATCAACGAAATGGCTGGTCTGTGTGAGGGACTCGGCGTTGATATTGAGCGAGTGAGGCAGGCAGTTGGCATGGATCCTCGCATTGGGCAAGCCTACTTTTCACCTGGCCTTGGTTACGGGGGCAGCTGCTTGCCTAAAGACCTGAGGGCCGTGCTGGCTATGGGCCGGCAGAGGAATTTGCCCTTGAA
>JAPULR010000076.1 GCA_027294635.1 Chloroflexota bacterium
TCGTTCAGGGCCCAGCCAATACCCTGCACGGCCCCGCCCTGCATCTGCCCCTCAACGTAGCTGGGGTGGACGGCCTTGCCCGCGTCCTGTAACGCGGTGTAGCGCAGGACCTGGGTCTTCCCCGTCTCTGGGTCCACCTCAACGTCGGCGATGTGAACAGCAAAAGCCGCTCCTACTCCCCGGGGGTCAACGGCGGCGCGGCCCACTATGGGGCCTCCCGTCTCCAGCAGCATCCCGGCCAGCTCTTTAAAAGTGAACCGCAGCTCCGGGTCCGACTTGTGCAAGAACACGCCGTCCACCAGGTCCACGTCATCGGCAGACACGTCCCATATGGTTGCGGCCCTCTGAACCATCTGTTGCTTGATATCCTGTGCGGCCTCGTAGCAGGCCCAGCCAGTCTTGAACGCCACGCTGCTGCCGCCGGTGTTGGAGGTGAAGCCTATGGAGTCGGTGTCACCGATGGAGGGATGAACATCCTCGGCAGGTAAGCCCAGTACCTCCGCCATCTGCATGGCCACGGCCACCCTGGTGCCCCCGATATCGGGGGAGCCCTCCAGCAGGCTCACCGTGCCGTCCTGATTGACGCTGGCGGTGGCGCTGGAAGGGCCGGACCCGTTAAACCAGAAGCCGCTGGCCACTCCCCGTCCCCGATTAGGTCCCTCCAGTGGAGCCGAATAGTGGGGATGATTCTTGGCAGCCTGTAACGTCTCCAGGTAGCCTATTCGTGGAAACACCGGACCTGCGATCCGCCGGGTTCCCTCTTTGGCCCCGTTGAGGTGGCGAAAGTCCAGGGGGTCCATGTTGAGCTTTTCCGCCAACTCGTCGATTACGCTCTCGGCGGCATAGGCGGCGGCGGGCGCCCCCGGCGCCCGGTAGGCCGCCACCTTTGGCGCGTTTATCACCACGTCATACGCCTCCACCCTGCCATTGGGTATATCGTAGGGCCCAAACATGCACTGGGCGCCCGGGTTTACCGGTGACCCGGGGAAGGCCCCCGCTTCGTAGATAAGCGTGGCCTCCACCGCAGTAATACGTCCTTCCTTGGTGGCCCCAATCTTGACCTTCATATAGGAGCCAGAGGTGGGCCCGGTACCCTCGAACACCTCCTGACGGCTCATGCTGACCTTTACGGGCCGGCCCGTCTTCTTGGAAAGGAGGGCGGCTACGGGCTCCAGGTAGATAAGGGTCTTGCCGCCAAACCCTCCGCCGATTTCCATGGGTATGACCTTGATCTGCGAGACGGGTATGCCCATCACCAGAGCCGACTGGTCCCTCATTGCAAACTGGCCCTGGGAGCTACACCAGATAGTGATTTTGCCGTCCCGGTTCCACATAGCGGTGGCGGCGTGAGGCTCTATGTAGCCCTGATGGACCGCCTTGGTTTCATACTCTCGCTCGACTATTACATCAGCATCTTCAAAGCCCTTTTTGATATCTCCCAGCTCGAATACAAAGTGGCTGGCTATGTTGGATCCCTTTCCCGCGTCGTTATCATCCCGGAGACCACCAGGCCGAACGAGGGGAGTATTAGCCATGAACAGCCTTTCGTGAAGGACAGGGGCATCCTCCTTCATAGCGTCCAAAGCGTTCAGGACCGGAGGAAGGACTTCATAGTCCACGTCTATAAGCGACAGGGCCTCTTCCGCGATGTGCTGGTTGGTGGCTGCCACCGCGGCAACGGCGTGTCCCTTATAAAGGACCTTGTCGGCGGCCAGTGTGTTGTTACTGAGAAACCTGGGGTTCATCATCGCCCCTTCGCCCAGGTCCGCCGCCTTCCCCGAGGGTTGCGGCAACTCCGCCGAAGTTATCACAGCCTCTACTCCGGGAAGGGCCAAAGCACGGCCGGTGTCTATGGACTTTATGCGGGCATGGGCATGAGGGCTTCTCAAAACCTTGCCGTACAGCATTCCGGGAAGGTTTATATCGGCTCCATAGCGGGCCTGGCCCGTGACCTTCTCCAGGCCATCGTGGCGAATGGGGCGGGTGCCTACGACCTTGTAATCACCCTTGCCGCTGGCCTGCGGGTCGGCTGTAATAGTCATGCTAATTCCCCCTCATGGTTTGACCGGCGTCAAGGACCGCCCGGACAATCTTATCGTAGCCGGTGCACCGGCACAGGTTCCCCGCCAGCCAATGACGGATACGACCTTCGTCGGCGTCGGGCTCCCGTTCCAGCAGGGCCTTGGCCGCCACGATGAAGCCTGGCGTACAGATCCCACACTGGAGGGCGGCGTTCTCCAGGAATGCCTGCTGAATGGGGTGCAGACCGTCGGGAGAGGCCACCCCCTCTATGGTGGTGATGCTCTTCCCCTGGGCCTCCACGCCGAGCATCAAGCAAGAGTCAATTAGCGTGCCATCGACGATGACGGTACAAGCGCCACAGTTGCCGTCGTTGCAGCCCTCCTTGGTGCCGGTCATGTCCAGAACGTCCCGCAGAACCTCCAGGAGACTCTGGCGGTTCTCACAGAGGAAGTCTACATCGGAGCCGTTTATCTGGGTGCGTACGTGGATCTTTTCGCTCATTCTCTATGCCTCTTTGGCTCTGGCTACAGCTTTACGAAGGGCCCTTTTGGTGAGGACACCCGATAGATGTACCCGCTGCTTTATCGTGCCCCGCATATCGGTTATGGGGCGAGCGGCGGCCTTGGCGGCCTCGGCGGCGGCCTCAAAAGACTCCTCGTTGGCCTCTTTACCGGCCAGCAGGTCCCCTGCCTCCCTGGCGAAGATGGGCGTTGGCCCCACGGCGGCAAGGGATATGCGCGCCGACTTGATATGCTGGCGATCTTCGTCCAGTACCACCGAGACCCCTGAACCGGCCACGGCGATGTCCATCTCGTTCCGGGGTATGAATCGGAGGTAGTGGGCCCCCGAACGAGGTGCTGGCGGTGGAAACTGGAGGGCAACTAGAAGCTCGCCGTCTTCCATGGCATTTTTGCCCGGGGCCACGCAGAAGTCCTCTACAGGCAGGGTGCGGCGACCCTTGGGCCCTTCTATGACGCAAATAGCCCCCAGCGCGATGAGGGCGGGGATGGTGTCGCCGCTGGGCGAGGCGTTACAGAGGTTTCCTCCCACGCTGGCCCGGCCCTGTATCTGAATGCCTCCGATAATGAATGCGGCGTCCACCAGGCCGGGGTACATCTTCTGGATGGTCTGGTCCTCATAGATGCGGTAGCAGGGGACGGCGGCGCCTAGAGTTAATCCTTCAGCGGTGGAGCATGAAAGCTGGTTCATCTCGGGGACGCCCTTGATGTCTACCAGCCGGTCTATCTTAAATCGACCGCCCCGCAGCTGCACCAGAATGTCGGTGCCGCCGGCCATGGCACGGGCCCTGGAGCCCTTTTCCGCCATAAGCTGTACGGCTTCGTTAAGGGTTTTTGGTGCTACATACTCAAAGTCTTGCAGAGGTTTTCCTCCTGACGAAGCTTGTTTTGGGACAGGTGAATTATAAGCATGGGCACAGTTATTGGCAATGCTAAGTCTTGTCTACGGTTCACAGCTCAATAACGTAACCGTCCGGGTCGGAAACGTAGGCGTAAGGCAAGCCCGGCTGATGTTCGCCACGCTTTATCAGCAATCCACCGGCTCCGAGGACGTCCTCTACGGCTGCGTCAAGCCCCTCTTTTTGCTGGAGCCGAAATCCAAAGTGGCCGAAGCCTCCGCCCGGTCCCACCGGCTCCCCGGCATCCGCCTGTCTCAAAGTAAAGGTGTCCTGAGCGCCTGGCGTGCCCAGGAACACCATGGACGGGCCGTCCCAAAAACGAACCTCCATTCCAAAGACCTCTGAGTAGAAGGCAAGCGAGCGCTGAATATCTCGGACGGCAAGATGAATGTGAGTCAACCCCTGGGTTTTGATCATTGCCTCACCTCCTGATGTTCTGCGAATAGGGAGTTTATACCACGCTTTCTGGTCTCTTGAACTTCTCCCCCAAGGCTTTTATTTCTTCGGTAACGTTGGCTAACGCCGCAGGGCCGCCTCCACAGCGGGTGCTATTTCCTGTTCTAGGCGGTCGAGATAGGTCACTTTTCCGCCCACCTTTACGGCCACCGGTATACCGTCGCGGAAAAGGACCCGGTTGCTGGACAGGGCCGGTACCCTCTGGCCGGGCGTGACGATGCCCACCAGGTTTAGGGGATCGGCGCCGTTGACGGTTATAAGGGTACCCTGGGGTTTGGTGCGGCGGATGGCTCGAAGCTGCTGCACCGCCTCAGGGAGGGCGTACTGCTCACCGGAGAACCCGGCCACAAACCTCCCACCTCGTATTTCTCCCCGGGCCTCCAGCATTCGATAGACCCGCACCAGCTCCCGCCAGCGCGGTGCGCTGTTCTCCCGCAGCAACAGCCGGTGGAAAACCACGCCGTAGCGCTTCAAAAGCCGACGTGCCGCAAACTCGATCCGTTCTGCCTCAGAGATTGAATCGTCTAAGGAGCGGTCCAGCTGGGACCACCGCCCCGCGGCCATCCTATCGGATGGTCTCAGGTTCAGCTTCCTGGCTCTGGGGCTGCGCAGCCTGTGATTGCTGCGGTTTCTGAGGGGGGACACCAGCGCCCGCAGTCCAGCAAAGCCGTCGCAGGTCACCAGGCCCCAGGACACCAGCTCCCCCAGGCCGTTCTGCACATCGCTAGGCATCTGTCGAGTGCGCTGGACTAGCTCCTGGAAAAAGCAGGCCCCTCGATCCTGCAGCACCTCCACGATATGTCGCGCTAAGCCGCTGAGGCGTATCTCTTCAACGGGTGTCTGAGAAACGGTGGCCAGGTGAAGGGGAAGGTTGTCCCTGAACAGCAGGGCTACGGGGAGGGACCGAGTGGCTCCCGCCCTACGGCCATCCGAGCCTGTAGACGGATGAAGCCGGGCCCAGGCCAGCTCCCCGGAAAGGCAGAGCTGATCCAGCCAGCTAATGTTGTAGTGATGAAGCCGCGGTGGCAGGATATGGTTCTCCCAGGCGGAGGCAGGAGCCTCGTATCCCTCCAGGACCTCCAGCAGTGCCGCCAGTCCCATGGCTCCGTCCAGGCGATGCTCCGGGTCCAGGTGATGCCACACAAACAGGGACCGCATCATGTCGGCGGCGGATACAGGCTCAATCTCCTTCCGCAGGCGGTCCAGGGTGTAGCGGTGTATGCGGGCAAGGAGACGACGGTCGCACCACTCAATGGGGCCATCCTGGGACTCAAAACGGCCTCTCAACGCAAAGCCCTCTCCTTCCAGGGCTATCAGAGCAAGATCTACCGCTCGCTCCTCTAGCCCCAAGGACCAGGCAAGCTGTCCACAGGTCACTGGACCCAGACCCTCCATCCGCCCCCTGACAAGCTCGCGAAGGGCCTCCTCTGAGCTCCAGGTAACGGCCCGCTCCCGCGGCGGGGCCTGGACACGGGGCTCGTACCGGGCCTCCGGGAGCACCGCCTCGAACTGGGGCAGCCGCTCGCAGGCGACGAACACGTAACGACCGGCGCTGACCCACAGCTTTGTGGCCCTCTTCTCAGTCAGGAGGGTATCTAAGAATTCCTCGAAGGGCTTCATCTCCTCCTGGGTCAGATAGCCCAACAGCAAGAGGGCGTCGTGTAGCTCCTCGACGCTCTCTACCTCGGGCCAGGCCTGCTCTCGGACCCGCTGGATAGCCTCGGGGTCCAGCTTACCCACGTCATCAGACGACTGTATGTCCAGGGTACGGCGCATAAACACAGCCTGGGTGCGGCGCTCCTCCAGGGGCGCGTCGTCAAGGAAGGCGTAGGGTTTAACCGTAAGTATCTCGTGGGACATGGGCGACGGCTCCACGGAGTCTACGGCCACCAGATTCACCCGCTTATCCAGGGTAGCCTTCAGAAGCTCCATGAACCCATCAACGTCCATGGCCTCAGTCAGGCAGTCTCGGACCACCTCCTTCACTAGGGGATGGTCGGGAACCTCAACATCGCCCACCAGGTTCTCCTGGCAGGCCATCTGGTCCGGAAAGACGGCCGTTAGGAGGTCGTCGGCCCGCATTCGCTGGATAGGCATGGGGACCTTCTTACCCCCCTCGTGGCGCAGGATGGCCAGGGCTCGGGTGGCGTTCCACCGCCAGCGGGTCTGAAACATGGGCGCCGCTAAGAGGGCCTGCACCAGTATCTCCTTGGCCGTCTCGGGCTTGAGGTAGGAAAAGACATCCTCCAGAGGAAAGCTATGCTGGGGACCCAGGGAGAAGACCATGGCGTCATCGTTGGCGGCGGCCTGGAGCTCGAAGTTGAAGGTACGGCAGAACCGCTTTCGGAGAGCCAGTCCCCAGGCGCGGTTGATTCTTGCCCCAAAGGGCGTGTGGACCACCAGCTGCATGCCGCCGCTTTCATCGAAGAACCGCTCAAATACGATATTTTGCTGGCTCGGCACCACGCCGAGAGCCCTCTTTGTGGCCCATAGGTACTCCACTAGCTGGTCTGCCGCGGCGATGTCTATACCCGTTTGATCGATTACCCAGCCTTTGGCCTCTTCAATGTTGGGAAGGCGGGCCTCAATCTCCCGACGTAGGTTGGACACGGCGGTGGAAAGCTCGTCGGTACGTGCCGGGGCCTCCCCCAGCCAGAAGGGGATGGTAGGCGGCAGGCCACGGGCATCCTCCACACGCACCTTGCCCGGCTCCACTCTCAGGATGCGCCACGAGGAGATGCCCAGCTGGAAGATGTCTCCCGGCATGCTCTCTATGGCGAAGTCCTCATTGACCGTGCCAACTGGCATGTTCTGAGGCTCCAGGATCACCTGGTAGTCCGCGGTCTCAGGTATGGCGCCCCCCGAGGTGACGGCGGCCAGCCGCGCCCCACGGCGGGCGCGAAAACGCCGGCCTACCCCGTCGTAGTGCAGGTAGACGCTCCGGCGGCCTCGTCGAGTGGAGAAGCCCTGGGAGAGCATCTGGCCTACCTGTTCATACTCCTCCCTGGTGAGATTACGGTAGGGATAGGCCCCGAGGCAGAGGTTGAACAGCTCATCTTCGTCCCAGTCATTCATGGCCACGGAAGCCACCATCTGCTGGGCCAAGATATCCAGGGGTTTCTCCGGAATGGAAAGGCGGTCCAGGTTCCCACTCCTCACCGATGCTAGAAGGGCCACACATTCCACCAGGTCGTCCCTGGTCAGTGGGAAGAGTCGACCACGCGGCGTCCGACCCAGGGCGTGGCCCGACCGCCCCACTCGCTGCAGCAACGTAGCGATGGAGCGGGTGGAGGCCAGCTGGCACACCAGGTCCACCTCACCGATGTCGATGCCCAGCTCCAGGGAAGCGGTGGCAACCAGGGCCTTTAGCTGACCCGCTTTGAGCCTCTCTTCTGCCTGAAGCCGCTGCTCTCGGGAGAGGCTGCCGTGATGGGAGGTGATGTTCTCCTCACCCAGGCGTTTGCTCAGTTGGAAGGTGACCCGTTCCGCCAGCCTGCGGGTGTTCACGAATACCAGGGTAGTCCGCCGCTGCCGAATAAGCTCCGCCAGACGATCGTATATCTCATCCCAGGTCTCGTTGGAGCAGACCGCCTCCAGAGGCGAGCCGGGCAGCTCCAGGGCCACGGCCGGGAGATGGACCTGGCCCTCGTCTATGATTGCGCACTGAGGCTTTCCTGAGGCGTCCAACCTTTTGGTGCCCACCAGAAACCGGGCGACCTCTTCGATGGGGCGCTGGGTGGCCGAAAGGCCAATGCGCACCGGCCTACCGTTAGCCAGGGCTTCCAGTCGCTCCAGGCTCAGGGCCAGATGGGAACCACGCTTGTCCCGGGCCACGGCGTGAATTTCGTCCACAATAACCGTCCTGACATTCCTAAGCATGTCGCTTCCCTTGACAGAAGTCAGGAGTATGTACAGGGACTCTGGGGTGGTGACCAGAATATGGGGCGGCTTGCGGGTCATAGCCTGCCGCTGGGAGGCGGGGGTGTCACCCGTCCGCACAAGGACCCGTATCTCCGGGACTTCCAGACCCATCCCGGCAGCCACCTGACGTATCTCCTCCAGGGGCTGGGCAAGGTTCTTCTGCACGTCGTTGCTCAGGGCCTTGAGGGGTGACACGTAGACCACCTGGCACTGATTCGGAAGGTCGTCTTCCAACCCCTGGCGAAACAGCGAATCTATGGCGGCAAGGAAGGCCGCCAGGGTCTTGCCCGACCCCGTGGGGGCGGAGATGAGGGTGTCCTGGCCCGAATGGATGGCAGGCCAGCCCCGCTGCTGAGGCAGAGTTGGGCCCTCAAATTTGGATCTAAACCATCTCTGGATGGCGGGATGGAAGGCGGATAAGAGGTTCTTTTTACTTGCTGCCATTGGGGAATTAAAGTTTAGAGCAGATATTCAATTCAGTCTAGGGTATAGAATAAATGTTTGCAATAATGAAGGAGCTACCGCCTCCCCGCGGCCATGGCCCTGGACTCCGGGAGGGAGCGCAGCCTCAACATGGCAGCAATACCCAGGGCCGGGCCGATGGCCAGGAAGGCGAAGGCCACGCCCCACCCAGCCGAATCGGACAGGATGGGCACCAGACGGATGGTTGCGATGGTAACCAGGAACCCCAGACCCGTCTGGAAGGTAAGGACGGTGCCACGGTACGACTCATCGGAAAGCTCGGTGAGGCCGGTGGAGAACTGGGCCGAGTCGGCCACCACCGAAGCCCCCCATATAAGAGCGACGACGGCTATAACCCACCCCCAGTCCAGGGGTAGAAACCCGATAAACAACGCCGTCCCGCCGCTAATGGCCATGGCCCAACTGGTGACGGCGCAACGACCCCAGCGTTCGGCAAAATAGCCCGCGGCCACGCTTCCCACGGCGCCGGCGAGGAACACAAAAAAGGCCACCAAGCTGGCCAGGGCCAGGGAGTCCCCTACCAGGCTCTTAGTGCCATAGACCGCCACCAGGAAGGTGGGAATCCAGGCCCACATGGCGTAAAGCTCCCACATGTGGCCCAGGTATCCAAAAAGGACGAGCCGTGTCGGTTGGCTTCTCAAGGTATCGAGGATGTATCGAGGGTTGAAACGAGCGGCGGGAACGTCGTAGGGCCCGTCCTTGACCAGGAAGTAGACAATACCGCCAGCCAGGGCCGCCAGGGCGGAGCTGATGTACAGGGTAGTCTCCCACTGGGCGACGAATATAGAGCTCAGAAGGTGGGGCGACCCTGAGCCCAGGGTTAACGCGGCGATCATGACACCTATGGCGATGCCCCTGCCCGAGCGGAACCAGCCTGCGATTATCTTCATGCCCGGAGGATAAACTCCACCAAGGAAGACCCCGGCAAGTATTCTAAGTATCAGGGCGGAAGCAAAGCCCTCCGGCGCAAACACCAGGGCAGCGTTGGCAATCCCCGCTAGCACAGCACTGGTAGCAAAAAGGGCGCGGGTGTTGACAAGGTCGGCCAGGTTGGTGGCGGCGATGATAAGGGTACCCACCACGAACCCGAGTTGAACGCCTATGGTAAGCCAGGCGATGTCCCCTTTGGAGAAGCCTTTTTCTGCCTCCAATGCCGGTGCGATCGCGTTGGTGCTGAACCAGACGGTGAGGCTGAGGAGCGTCGCCGTGGACAGCAGCCCCAGAACCCGCCAGCGCAGTGCGGGCTCCACCTGACCCTTTACCGGGGTGCTTTCCACTTGAACCTGGTAACCCTCGAAACTGTTGGTGCCCTGGTCACAAATGAGGGCAGCTTGCGTTAGTACGGGCCAGTGTAACGGAAACTTGCTTTCCAAGCCAAGCTCTCGCCGTGACTAGACCATGAGACAACGAGATAGACCCGCCAGGTCCTTTATCCGTTGGATGGCTTCAGATCCAAATTTACCATCGAGTGCCGGCGAGAACGTCTATTTACTTGAAAGGGCTGCAGAGGGAAACTAAGGACTTACCAGGGTCTCGAAGGTCTTCCGCCAGGTCTCCTCGCTTTCACTGCCGTAACCGGCGCGAAATATGATGATTCCGTTGCGGTCCACGGCCACCTTGGAGGCCTGTCTTAGTATGTTGTAGTTCCGCAGCATATCCCGTTCCGCCGGAGCCATGGGCCAGATATAACCCTGGGACTCCTTATAAGAGCGGATACGGTCGGCGTTCTCAGAAGGGTCGGCGTCCACTCCAAGAAAGGCCACCTGGTCAGCGTAGTCGGGGTAGATCTCCTTTAAGCGCCGCAACTCGGCGCGACAGACCGGTCACCAGGTGGCGAAGAAGTAGAGAATCACAGGACGGCCCTGAAAGCTGGCCAGAGAAAACT
>JAPULR010000077.1 GCA_027294635.1 Chloroflexota bacterium
GACGGTCGTAAGGTGGCTAAAGGGAGAGGGTGATTCGGTGGACCGCGGCGAGGTCATTGCTGAGATAGAGACGGATAAAGCCGTGGTGGAGATGGAGGCCGTTGCGGGCGGCGTCCTGAAGAAGATAGTCGTGAGAGAGGGTACGACGGTACCCGTGGGGGCACTGATTGGGGTCATCACCGGGCCTGATGAGGAGATGCCGGCCCTGGAAAGCCTGCAAGCCTCAGTAGCGTCCGTCGCTATGTCAGGCGCCGACGGCGCTGGGAACGGCGAAGCCTCGGTTCCAGCCATGCCTCCTAACGCTCCTCCGGATGGGGAGCGGCTGCCCCTTAGCAGGATGCGCCAGGTCATCGCCAGCCGCACCTCCAGGAGCATGCGGGAGGCTCCCCATTTCTATGTCACCAGCGAGATAGACATGGGCAAGGCTACAGACTTTCGGCGGGACTTTAACGACACCCTTCCCGAGGGGGTGCGAGTCAGTGTCAGCGACCTGATTATCAAGGCCTGTGCCAGGGCCATCGAAAAGTACCCCAATTTCAACGCCTATTTCCACGACAACCATCTGGTCACCAGCCCTCATATTAACATCGGCATCGCCGTCGCTCTGGACCAGGGCCTCATCATCCCCTCCATCCCCGACTGCCAAGACCGTGACCTGGTAAACATTGCCCAGGCCAGCAAAGACCTCATAGAGCGGGCCCATGGCGGGACTCTAAAGGCCGGAGAGTACACCGGCGGTACCTTTGCCGTTAGCAACCTGGGCATGTACGATGTGGACAGCTTCACCGCTATCTTATATCCTCCCAACGCCGCGGTCCTCGCCATAGGCTCGGTTAAGGAGAAGCCGGTAGTAAAGAGCGGTCAGATAACGGTGGCCCGGATGATGAAGGTCACCCTCTCTATTGATCATAGGGTGGTTGATGGTGCTGGGGGAGCCCAATTCCTCCAGGAAGTCAAAAGACTCTTGGAGCGTCCCATATCCTTGCTCTCTTAGTCAGGTGGCCCATATCGTAGCTGCCGGCTTATGCCCTAAATTTACTCTGGAAGTGCCTGTGTATCCTCTTACCCGACCTTGTTGGAAGTGCTCACCATGACCCCGGTTTTACTGGGCCTAAGACGCTGGTTCCTTATCATATTGATTATCTCGCTGGGTATCAGCGCGCTCACGGCCATCTTTATCCTCATCTTCGGTGAATTCGGCGATACCGAAGGCAAAATTATATTCACCACCCTAACTATATCCCTGTACAGTCTGACTGGCATGGGTTCGGCAGCGTCTCTGGAGCGGGGTAGGTGGTCACTCTTATCTTACCTGGGTCTGATGGTCGCCATTGTAGGCTTTGCCGTTTTCCTGCCGGGAATCTGGGCCGAGTGGATTGGAAGGGACAACTACAGCAAATTCATGGCATCCATTGGCCTCTTCTCTTTCAGCTTCGCCCAATCCAGCTTGTTATCTACGGTTCGCCTGCAAGGTAAAACGAGTTTTCTAATGCCTGCCACAATCCTTGTCATTTTTGCTTTGGCCTCATTTGTGACCGCAGTGTTGTTTGCTGAGCCGGACAACATTGACCTCGCGAGGGCTTTGGGTGTATTGGCTGTGCTGGACGGCTTTGGAACTGTATCAATACCACTGGTAAGTAGGCTTGGTCCCGCAGAAACTACTGTAGCGACCCGCCAGAAATCCCAAGTGGAGGTCCGGTGCCCCAGGTGCAACACCTTGCAACACCTGGATGAAGGCGGCGCCCGCTGTCGTAAATGCTCCCTTGAGATTACGGTGCGGACCCAACGCTGGTAAGGCTGTTGTTACGGGCTATAGCGCGGTGTACTATTGACCTACTTTACCCCTAAGGTGAGGTTCAGATGAGCCAGGCCACCAGCCTATCCTACCCGCGGCGAATCTACCCCCTGAGTCCCAAGGAGCTGTCGGAGGAGCAGCTGGCGGTGGTCTTCGCCATGACCTCACGGCGGCCCGAGCCCTTCGATGAGATAGCCCTTCAGGTTAGTCAGGAGAAGGCTGCCGATTTCCACGAGCGGTGGGTCCTGGGATACGGCCACGCCTCGGTGGCGGAGCACGCTGTCATCCACATGGCGGTGGAGAACGTGTCGCGGCTGGCCTGCGATACCCTGGAGGACAACCGCCTGGCTTCCTACACCGAGAAGTCCTCCCGCTTTCAGGTGCTGCCCCAGGGGTACTACCACACACCGTCGGAGTTGGACAAGAACGCCGACCTGAAGGAGCTTTTTCGCCGCACCTGCGATGACCTCTTTGCCACCTACGAAGAGCTAATTGACGGCGTCGGCAGCTACCTGCGTACTCTTCAGCCCCAGCGAGAGAAGGAGCGGGACTCGGCGTACAATCTGCGCCTGCGGAGGGAGTCTATTGATAGCTGTCGCTTTATCTTGCCGGCGGCAACACTCACCAACGTTGGTGTGACCATGAACGCTAGGAGCATGGAGCATGCTATCTCCAAGCTCCTTTCCTCGGACATAGCGGAAGAGCGAGACCTGGGGGAGGACCTCAAGGTAAGAGGCCGAGAGATAACCCCCACCCTGATCAAGTACGCTAATTTCAACGATTACATGGCGTCGACTCGAGGCCGCCAGGGAGAATGGGCCATCGGGGCAGAAGGTAGCTCTTTGGAGGATGAAATCGACGCCCGGCTAGTCCACTACGATCCTGAGGTGGATATGAAGCTGGCCGCGCCGCTAATCTACCGCTACTCCGGGGTGCCCTACAAGGAGGCGTGGGATCGGGCCAGGGAGATGGGGCCGGAGGACCGTTGGGGGCTCATTGCGGCTTGCCTGGAGGGGCTGGGGCCTCACGACCCGCCTCCCAGAGAGTTTGAGATG
>JAPULR010000078.1 GCA_027294635.1 Chloroflexota bacterium
ACCAAGGCGTCAGGATCATCACCTGGAGTGGAGATTACCTCCTTATCACCTACCGACCCATCCAGGCCCACCAGGGCAACTCGCATCCTGGTCCCGCCAACGTCACAGGCTAGGATACGGTCAGTAGTCATGCCGATGCTCATTCATCATCTATAACGCCTCAGGCCAGGCGAAGTACCTCCTCTTTGGCGAAGATGGGTCCTATGTCAATCCCTAAGGTAGGACTGCTGTAGAGCTGCGGCGGCACACTGATATCTGCCATGTAAAGCTCCCCAACGTACTGAGCAGCTTCTTCAGCCCTGAGTCCCTCTTTAGGCAACGCCAGGGTAAGGGTAGCTGTGGCTTCAATGGCTGGCTGGTGCACCCGGCCAGTTGCGGTGTCCAAGCCGCTGGGCGCGTCCAGGGCCAGGATAGGAGCGCCTTGGGCGTTGGCCGCACCAATGAGAGAGGCCGCTGCCCCGGTGGGAGCGCCGCGAAGGCTATAACCGATGAGTGCGTCAATAACTAGGTCAGCCGGGGGTAGGTTTGCCCCGGAATCCCACACCTCTACCGGCGCTCCCATCTTCCCAAGGATGGCCAACTGATGCCGAGGTACCTCCGCGAAACGGGAAGCCCCAGCCGTCGTAAATACCCGCACGTCGGCGCCCTGGTTGCGGAGATGGCGGGCGCAAACCAAGCCACCGCCTCCGTTGCCTCCCGTTCCCGCCAGCACCAGCACTCGGCTTCCTTGTGAGTCGCCATCAAGGAAACGGCGGCGAGCCAGATGCGCCAGGTTGCGGCCAGCGTTCTCCATCATCTGGATGAGGAGTATGCCGTACTCCTCTATCATGAGCCGGTCCACCTCTCGCATCTGCTCCGTAGTAAGATAGGGCAGCTTATCATCCATGACTACTCTTACGCTCCGGCCAGCCAATCATAGAGCCGTCGTCCTCTTCCCTGGCCACACTACCGTCTCTCTCATGAGTCCGTAGATGGTGCTTCTGACGCGCCAACCGCCGTCCCACGAGCCTCGGCCCTTTGCAACTGTATTGCGGTATTAATGAGGGACATGTGTGAAAAAGCCTGAGGAAAGTTGCCCAGCATTTCCCCGGTATTTCCGTCTACCTCTTCGCTGAATAGGCCCAGATCATTGGCGCAACCCCGGATCTTGTCGAACAAGGTGCGGGCCCGATCGATCTCGCCAAGAGCAATGAGGTCGTCAACAAGCCAAAAAGTGCACATAGTAAAGGTGCCCTCTTCGCCACTCAGTCCGTCATCCAGGTCCTTATACCGGTACACAAACCCTAAGGGTGACGTTAGCTCCCGTTCTATCGCCTGGATGGTGGATCGCATTCGCGGGTCGTCAGCCTTGATAAAGCCTACCAGGGGAAGCATCAGATTGGCGGCGTCCAGGGCCTTGCTTCCGTAGGACTGGACAAAGGCTCCACGCTGCGCATCGTAGCCCCTTGACATGACCTCTTCTTTGATTTCGGCCCTCACCTTTCGCCACTTTTCAATCTCTCCGGGCAGGTCCAGGGCACGGGCGGCCTTGATAGCCCTGTCCAACGCCACCCAGCACCATACCTTAGAGAAAACGAACTGCTGACGTCCTCCTCGGGTCTCCCAGATACCGTCGTCGGGCTCGCGCCAGTGATCGATAACGAAATTGATAACCCTACGAAGATATTCCCAGTACCCCGGGTCTATCTCACCGACGAACTTGCGGTACAGGTGGGCCGAGTCAATCACCTCGCCATAGATGTCGAGCTGGAACTGGGAGTAGGCAGCGTTGCCTATTCGGACGGGGCGGGACCGGCGGTATCCCTCAAGGCCCGGTATCTCCACCTCCGTCAGCCGCCGCTCTCCCCTTAGGCCGTACATGATCTGAAGGTCACGGGCGCGACCTGCCGTGCTCCACTCCAGCCAATCCTTGAAGGCCCGCGCTTCCTCCTTATACCCGATTATGACAAGGGAGTAAATGGCGAAGGTGGCATCCCGTATCCAGGTAAACCTGTAGTCCCAGTTCCGTACGCCTCCTACAGTTTCGGGCAGGGAGGTGGTGGGCGCCGCCACCAAGCCTCCGGAAGGCGCGTAGGTCAACGCCTTAATGGTGAGGGCGCTGCGGAGAACATCGTCACGATACTCCCCCTCATAGGTGCAGATCTGGGACCATTGCTCCCAGTAATGCACCACCTCTTTCAAGCGCGTCTCAAGTCCGTCTGCATTTATGGGGTCGACGTGATGTGAGACTATGGAGTGATGGGTTACGGCTACGCGCAGCTTCTCCCCGTTCCTTAACACCCCATCTGACTCAAACCCGCTGTTAACCTCTCGCAGCGGCGCCGAGCAGTAGATAGACACGGAGTCGGCGCCACCGTGGGCAAAGCCGTTGTGAGGTCCGGTGACTTCAGCGTGAGGTACTATGGTGCCGTAGTCAAAGCGCGGGTAGCACTCCATAGTGAACTGAACACTGCCACTGACACACTCCAAAATTCGCACCACCTGATGATGGGGATCCAGCTCAACAGACTCCTCCAGCTGAAAGTTGGAATGAACGGGCATGAAGTCCGTTAGTTTGGCGACTCCTGTCTCCGCGTGGAAGGTGGTTTCCAGGACGTTGGTGCCCGGGAGATAGCGCCGCGTGCTGGAGCGTACTCCCCGCACCGTAACTTGAAAATAACCTCCTTTACGCCAATCCAGGATACGGCCGAAGATCGATGGGCTATCGAACCTGGGGAAGCAGCACCAATCAATCGAGCCATCTTTCGAGACCAGCGCACAAGAGTGCATGCCGCTGATCAGCCCATAGTCGCCGATGGGCTTATACGGGCTGGTAGGCCGAAGAGCACTCATACGTGAAACCTACCGATGGGCTTAAGCGTGGCCTTCACCATGGACTCCACAAACCTGCAGCCAGCGGCGTCCGTCCTGGGATAAGAACTCGTCGGCGGCCTTGGGACCCCAGGCCCCGGGCTCATAGATATGTACAGGCGGTGCTGCCGAGTTCCCCCAGGTATCCAGCACCGGGTCAATGATGCGCCATGCCTCCTCTATATGGTCGCCTCTGATGAAAAGTGTGGCGTCCCCTTCCAGGGCGTCCTGGAGGAGACGCTCGTAGGCCTCGGGTATGACCTGGCTCTCAAAAGAAGACTCGTAGTGGAACTCCATGTCCACCGACCGGGTCTCCATGCCCTGGCCCGGCACCTTGGCCTCGAACATCAGGTGGGTCCCCTCGTCGGGCTGGAGGCATATGGAGAGGACGTTGGAGGTCAGCTTCTGGCCCGGGCCCAGCGAAAACATGACGTGGGGCGGCGACTGGAACTGGATAACCACCTCGGATATCTTCTCTGCCATCGCTTTGCCAGACCGCAGATAGAAAGGCACCCCGTGCCAGCGCCAGTTGTCTATATAAAGCCTGAGGGCCGCGTAGGTGGGGGTAGTGGAACCGGGCCTAACGCCCTTTTCATCCAGGTACCCCCTGTACTGGCCAGAGACTGCGTGCTGGTTGACCTCGTCCGGGGTCCACCGTCGTATCGCCTTGAGAACGTCAACCTTCCTGTTGCGCAGGGCGTCGGCATCCACGGCGCTGGGGGGCTCCATGGCCACCATGGTTAGCAGCTGGAGCAGGTGGTTCTGGATCATGTCCCGCAGCACCCCCGACTGGTCGTAGTACCCGGCTCGGTCTCCTACGTCTACCTCTTCCGCCACGGTTATCTGAACGTTGTCCACGTAGTTCCGGTTCCACACCGGCTCAAAGATGGCGTTGGCGAAACGGAACACTAGAAGGTTCTGCACCGTCTCCTTACCCAGATAGTGGTCGATGCGGTACACCTGACCCTCGTTGAAGACCTGATGAACTACCCCGTTCAACGCCTGCGCCGATGCAAAGTCCCTGCCAAAGGGCTTCTCGATGACCACCCTCCGCCAGCCACCGTCCTCCTGGGCCAAGCCCGAGGCCCCCAGGTTCTTTACCGCCGTTTCATACAGTCGGGGCGCAACGGAGAGATAGAACAGCCGGTCATGAGGATAAGCATCGCCCTCTAGCTCGTCCAGACGCTGTCCAAGCCGAATAAAATCTTCGGGCTTCCCCAGGTCGCCACTAATGTAATACAGGTCCTGGGCAAAGGCGTCCCACTCGTCTTCGTGGACCGCCAGATCGCCGAACTCCTGGGTACCTTTGCGCATCACCTGGCGGAACTCCTCGTCCGAATACGGGGTCCTGGAGAATCCTAGTATATTGGTATTAGCAGACAAGTGGCCCTTGCAGC
The DNA here is from genome assembly GCA_027294635.1 of Chloroflexota bacterium. Classification (GTDB taxonomy): domain Bacteria; phylum Chloroflexota; class Dehalococcoidia; order Lucifugimonadales; genus JAPULR01. Next base: position 4,248 of record JAPULR010000078.1, read on the forward strand.
GCAGGTTGAACAGCGCCGGCAGCAGCTTCCGCTGTGTCAAGTCCCCCGTGGCGCCGAATATTACGATGGAAGTGCTGCCCTTGGCCACTACTCCGACTTCCTCACGGCGTGACCTCCGAACTGCTGACGCAGTGCCGCCAGCAGCCGCTCGGCAAAGGGGTCTTTGGCCCGAGAGCGGAGCCGCCGTGTGAGGGACAAGGTAATGATGGGAGCGGGCACATCCAGGTCAATGGCCTCGGCC
>JAPULR010000079.1 GCA_027294635.1 Chloroflexota bacterium
GTCAGGAGGGGGTTGTATCCTTTTTGGACCAGGGTATCGTGAAGAATTTGGATTTGGGTAGATTTACCAGAGCCATCGATGCCTTCAAATACCACAAGGGGGGCCATGTCAGAAGTATCCCTACTTCTGTAGCAGGCGCACGTGGCGGTGGGGATCAACCCCGCTGCTGAGGGAAGCGAGATTGTACTTCTGGGCCAGCAGATGCTGTAGCCTCCGGATGTAGGCTCGCTGGGAAGACAGGTCTACGAACCCCTCGCCATTGAGAATTCGCTGGGCGGCCTCGTGGGCCTCTTGAAGGGCCGTGTTCTGGGACTCGTCGCCGTTGAGGCGGCGCCACCTGCCCCGGAGGAACTGCTGGACTTGGGACGCAGAATTCTTCCGTACCACGTAAAGGGGTATTCCTGACTCCTCGGCGATTTGGACCACTCGAGAGCCGCGCTTGTAGTGGGACTTAGTGGTAAGGATCAGGTCAGCGTTCCGAAGGTCGCTTACCACGTTCACGTCAACGCCAGCATCGTCCGCCGCCTGCTCCACTTTGTCCCTGCCTACCCCGAAGAGGAAGATGCTGGTGCTTTGCCCTTCTGGTACAAATGGCGCCCCCACGGTCGTGGGCTGCCCCTCTTTCTTTTCGGACGTGTCCGAGGCGGCATCGTGAGAGGAGCTTGTCCCGCGGTCCCTCACCACCTGGCCATCCCTGTCGAGGTGGCGCACCTCGGGAACCAAGGGATAGCCCCTGAGCCAGGAGTCCACCACCCTGGCAACGTTATCATGGACAGCCACAATATCCCAGCTCTGTATCTCCACTACCACATCGAAAGTGGGAGGGGCCTTTCGCTCCAGGACGGTCTTTTGGGTGCCACGATGCCGGGCCTCTTCATCTCCCAGGGTGACCGTCTGAATGCCCCCCACCAGGTCCGAGAGGGTGGGGTTCAGGATTAGGTTATCAAGGGTGTTGCCGTGGGCGGTGGCGATAAGCTGAACACCTCGCTCGGCGATGGTACGGGCCGCCGCCGCCTCCAGCTCCGTGCCCATCTCGTCGATGATAATCGCCTCAGGCATGTGGTTCTCCACCGCCTCAATCATCACCGCGTGCTGAAGGTTGGATGAGGCCACCTGCATGCGCCGGGCATGGCCAATGGCAGGGTGCGGGATGTCTCCATCACCGGCGATCTCGTTGGAAGTGTCCACTACTATGACACGCTTCTTGGCCGTATCGGCCAGTACTCGCCCCACTTCCCGCAGCATAGTGGTCTTGCCTACCCCAGGGCGGCCAAGGAGGAGGATGTTCTTCCCCGAGAAGACCAGGTCTTCAATAGTCTGTATGGTGCCGTATACGGCCCGCCCAACGCGGCAGGTGAGGCCGAGAATTCTTCCTTTGCGGTTCCGTATGGCGGAGATTCGGTGTAGTGTCCGTTCTATCCCCGACCGGTTGTCGTCGCCAAACTGGCCAATTCTGGCGATGACGAAGTCGAGGTCTTCCTGGGTGACCTCCTGGGGATCCAAGACAAGGTCACCGTCGGGGAAGCGGGCCTCGGGTGGCCGAGCTAGGTCAAGGACCACTTCCAGCAGGTCGCTGAGATTGCCCCGTTCCTTCAAGGGAGCAACGACTCTGGGCGGAAGACAGACGAGGAGAAGATCGAGGTCGTCCTGTATCTTCTTTTCCATTATAGCCAAGTCCATCATCCTTCATTAGAGGAGTTAACAAAGCTTAGAAAATATCTATGGAACCTGGTGTCTTTAGTAAGCTCCGGATGAAAGGCGGTCACCAACAGATTGCCCTGACGCAGCGCCACGGGGGTGCCGTCGGCAAGGCTGCCCAGGACCTCAATATCAGTTCCCACCTCAGCGATAGCAGGAGCTCTGATGAAGATTGTATGGAAGGGCTCTTTGCCCAGTTTGGGAAACTCCACATCAGCTTCAAAGCTGTCCGTCTGGCGTCCGTAGGCGTTGCGGGCTACGGTGATGTCCATCACTCCCAGGGGTTCTGGGCGGTCGTCGGTAAGCTTACTGGCTAGCATGATCATGCCAGCGCAGGTACCCCACGTGGGTGTGCCCGAAGCAGCCAAAGAGGCAATGGGCTCAGTAAGGTGGTAGAGGTCAAAGAGTCGTCGAAGGGTGGTGCTCTCTCCGCCCGGTATAATGAGGGCGTCTATACCTTCAAGGTCCTTGGGAAGCCGTACCTCTCGAATCTCCACGCCAAGTTCCTTGAGTACGGCAATATGCTCTGCAAAGTCTCCCTGGACGGCAACAACTCCAACAATCACCAGCGCACTTCCCTTAGATCTGGCGGTCAGTTTTAGTTTACCATCCCCTGGTGGCTAATAGCTCCTCTTCCCGCATGTCACGGACCGCAAGGCCGGGCATAGCGTCACCCAGGCCCTTGGATATCTCGGCGATAATTTTGGGATCGTTGTAGTGAGTGACCGCCTGAACAACGGCGCGGGCCATCATGGAGGGGCTAGATGACTTGAAAATTCCGGACCCAACAAACACTCCGTCGGCCCCTAGCTGCATCATCAGGGCGGCGTCGGCGGGGGTGGCTACTCCACCGGCAGAGAAGTTAACCACAGGCATCCGGCCCTGCCGCTTCACCTCGTGCACCAGCTCCAGAGTGGCGCCAAGGTTTTTGGCCTCGGTAGGCAGCTCATCTTCAGACATATTCTGGATTTTGCGTATCTCGCTCTGAACCGCCCGGTTATGCCGCACGGCCTCCACAATATCGCCGGTACCGGCTTCGCCTTTGGTGCGGATCATGGCCGCCCCTTCTCCAATGCGACGCAACGCCT
>JAPULR010000008.1 GCA_027294635.1 Chloroflexota bacterium
GCTTGAACCACCGATATACCAACCCCGCTCAAGGCATCCACGGTTTCGGAATCGAAAAAGATACTGGTGACGATTACGTCAGGGTTGCGGGCCAGGATGACTTCAGGCTCGCGGCTTATCTCGGCGACATCCTGGACCAGATCAGCCACGTTTGAGTATATGTGGTTCTTGGAGATGGCGCCAACTCCTACTACGCGCTCAAAGGGCACCAGGGCGTAGGTCACCTCATCATGGCCAATGGATGCGGTAATAATGCGCTCCGGCTTGGCGGCAATTACGACCCGCCCGTTGTAACCCTCCACCTCTCTGGGCCACCCGAAATTGGTGGGGTCAACTATACCGGGGACTCCGCCAAAGGAGGTAGCGGCAGGAGGGGTTGGCGTGGGAGTCGCTTCGGCGCATGAGAACAGAAATAGAGTAAAAAGACTTAACAGACCTAGAAGCACAGTGGACCTGTATCTCATCTCAACAACATCTCCTCTCTCGATTTCAATGGCCTAAAAAACCTCGGCCCTGCGTTTGTTGCGTATCAGCAGGAAGATAAAGAAGGGCGCGCCTACAAAGGCGGTTATGATGCCGACCCGGAACTCGGCGGGCTGAATAACCGTTCGGGCCAGGGTGTCGGCCACGACCACGAAGACGGCTCCGCCCAGGGCGCTCACGGGTATCAGCACCCGGTGGTCTGGGCCGAAGATAAGACGCAGCAGATGGGGCACCAGCAGACCTACGAAGGCGATGATGCCACTGACCGCCACGGCCACTCCGGTAACCATGGACGCCGCGGCCAGCAAAAGAGGGCGAATCAGCCCTACCCTTACCCCCATGGAGCGGGCATCGTCATCGCCCAGCATGAGGAGGTTAAGGTCCCTGGCCAGGAACATAACGACGGCGAGTCCCCCCAGGATAAAAGGAGCGGATATACCAACGTGTTCCCAGGAGCGGGAGTTCAGGCCCCCGGCCAGCCAGAAGAGTATCCCCCGCAGGGCGTCGTTGTCAGGAGTCAGAACTATGATGGCGGAGATGATGGCTCCTAAAAAGGACCCCACGGCAACTCCAGCTAGGAGCAGCGTCGCCATCGAGAACCGGCCCCCAACCCAGGCGATGCCGTACACCAGAAAGGCCGCCGCCATAGCACCGAGGAAGGAAGCCAGGGGCAGCGCCATATAAAAGAGGCCACTAACTCCGGTGGCAATGACCACCACAGCCCCCACGGCTCCACCGGCGGAGACACCAATGATGGCCGGGTCGGCCATGGGGTTTCGGAAGAGACCCTGCATTGTAGCTCCGGACACCCCAAGGGCCATGCCCACCAGTGCCCCAACCAGGATGCGCGGGAAACGCAGCTGCTCAATGACCAGCCCTTCAGTGGTGGTATGGGATGCGAAATCCAGTCCCAGGTTGTCAAACAGCACGCTGGCCACGTGGGTCAGGGGTATATTCACCGGCCCCATGGTCAAAGAGGCCAGGGATACCCCCACCAGCAGCACTAAAAGGACGGTAACCCCCAGGATGAGCCTGGCGACTACGTTGGTCTTTCGCGAGGCAACGGCGAATCTGAGGGTCGCAACGCTAGATCGTATAGCCACCTTGCTGTTCTCCCTCTAGCATCCCTTCTAAAGAACCCCTCTTTTGAAAAAATAAAAAGCCCCTGGCTTAACTCCTGCCAGAGGCGCTTATACACTCAAGTCAAGTACGCGGGCAACTACGAATCAACGGCATATATTGCCCAGGAGCCCCACTGTCCAGCGCAGGGTCAAACCCCTGTATCCCGGGTAGGTCTCCTGGCTTGCAGATCATTGCTGCACCGACGCCTTCCCGCCCCGATATGTTGGGACAGTGGCGATCTGTCGGTGAGCTCCCCGCTTACAGTGGCGCTACCGCGACGGCTTTGCACCGTCTTCCCTATTATGCCTTTACCGGCACCCAGGAACAGCTATGTAATTAGTAAAGAGCACCCGAATGCTACTCCGCCTCATACCTTCATGTCAATGCCAGGCAGAGAGTCGACTCCCTGCTGGGGTACAATACGTAATTTCAAAAAAGCCGTGGTGTATCATTAATCAACCAGTGGACCACCCCTTATTGAGTTAGACATGGCACACTCACATCACGGCCCAACGCCGGAGCTGCTGGACACCCAGCTTGGCTTACGGGTGATAAAGGTCACCTTCTTTGCGTTGCTGGCCACGTCGGTAGTTGAAGCCGTCATCGCCTTCTTGAGCCACAGCGCCGGGCTCCTGGCGGATACTGTCCACAGCTTGAGCAACACCTTCACCACCTTGCCCCTGTGGATTGCCTTTGCCCTGAGCCGGAGGAGGGCAACGCAGCAGTACCCCTACGGCTTCTACCGAGCGGAAGACCTGGCGGGCATGCTGATTCTGATGTTCATCGCCGCCAGCGCTGTTCTGGTGGGGTATCAATCCATCGACAAGCTCCTGTCAGACGACGAGCCGCGGTTCCTGGCCCTGGCCATGGCCGCAGGCGCCGTGGGGTTCCTGGTCAACGAAGCCGTGGCCCAGTACCGCATAAAGGTTGGCAAGAGGATTGAGAGCGCCGCCATAGTCGCCGACGGCCAACACGCTCGGGTAGACGGCCTGGGTTCCCTGGCAGTAGTCATCGGTCTGGCCGTCGTGGCCCTGGGCTACCCCAAAGCCGACCCCATTGCTGGCCTGGTTATAACCGTCCTTATCCTGTACCTGCTGGTGAGAGAGGCTGCTCCCGGCATCCTATCCCGGGTATTGGACCGTATCGACCCTCATATCTTGAACCAGATTAGGGAGGTGGCTCAAGGCGTGCCCAGGGTGGAACGAGTCTCGGACGTGCGGGCCCGGTGGATGGGTCACTCCCTGCTGGCGGAGCTGAGCGTCGGCGTTGAGGCGGGACTTTCAGTGGCCGAGGGGCACGCCGTGGCCGAAGAGGTGGAGCACCAGCTCCTTCATCATATCTCCAAACTACAGCGCTGCCAGGTGCATGTAGAGCCTTCCGAGGACGGGTCGCGGGCACCTCACGACCTTACCGGTCACCACTTCGGCAACGAGCCGGACACGGAAGGAGAGGACCGCCCACACTAACCCCGGGTCTCCGCCAGCGCCTTATCCGGAATCCGGTCCATGACGTAGCTGATCAGGTACATCAGGGGCGTGTCCAGGGCGGCGATGATTATCTTTACCACATACTGCCCCACGATGAGGGACATCAGCGGTGGAACGTCGGACCTCCCAGCAAAGGCTATGGTGATGAAGATAACGGTATCTATGAACTGGGACACCACGGTGGAAGCGTTATTTCGGAGCCACAGAAACCTTCCCTTGGTGAGACGCCGCCAAAAGTGAAAGGCGATAACGTCGTGGTGCTGGCTTATGAGGTAGGCCGTAAAGGAGGCCAGCACTATACGGGGGGCCAGTCCCAAGACATCGTCAAAGGAGTCAAAGAGATCGCTGGGGAAGGCCTCCCTCCAGTGAACGGCGATGGTTATAGGCACGAGGACAATCAGGCTAGTATAGAAAGCCGTCCAGATAGTCCGCTGGGCCTGGGCTCGCCCCCACTTTTCGGCAATGAGGTCGGTGAGGAGGAAGGTAGCGGCAAAGGGCAGGACGCCCGCGGGGACGGTGTAGTGCCATACCACCACCAGTTTGACGGCCAGAATATTGGACACCACCAGCATTCCCGCCATGGTAGCTACTACGTAGTCCAGACCAAATCGACGGCCTATGATAACGGATACGCCTGCCACGGACAGGGTGGCCAGGCCCCAGGCGATTAGCAGCCAAAAATCGCTCAACGAATCTCCCTATACTCCGCGCTGGTCAAGCCAGTCCAGAATCTTTTGCGCGAGGGGTCCGGACAACCGAAGTCCTACGACAATGACGGCTACGCCGGCCACTACCAGCAGCGCCGCCTCCCGCTGGGAGCCTACCACAGTAATGGCGGTGCCTCCGGACAGGAGGAGCAAGATCAGCACAAGTCGGCCCCTGGTTTTTGGAAACCACTGGAGATGGCTCATAGGTTATCATGCTGGTGTGCGAGAGATGGCATCGGCGTAGAAGCTTGAGGAAAAGGCCGAACCAAGGTTATCCAAGGCGCTTAATGCCGTCAAGCAAATGAGGGTTCTAAGAATAAACAGGTGATAAACTATCTGGTCTGCTGTAATGAAAATCTCTATAAACAACAACCCGGCTGGGGTCATACCAATCACAGACTCTAAGGCCTCGGCAAAGCTTAGGACCGTTCCTTGGAGGTAATCGATGTCCTATCCACCATCGGGATGGCGGCGGCCCCCGTTGGTGAGCTGCGGTTTGCCATACCGTGGGCGGTAGTAAAGTTCGATTTCACCTGGTATCAGGCCATGACCTGGGCCTTCATTGGCAACCTCATTCCCGTGTTGATTCTACCTTGGGTCCTCCATAGGTTAGGCTATAAAATGCTCAGCTTTCCTCAGCCTATAAGGGGTCTGCTGGTGTGGCGGACCGATAGGCTAAGAAGCAGCGGCGGCGCCTGGTTTTCACGGTATGGTCGCTGGGCGCTAATTCCCTTTGTGGCAACACCCCTTCCCTTCACCGGAGCCTGGACGGGGGTCCTGGCCGCCTGGGCCTTCGATATCCACCCCCGAAAGTCCATACCCATGATGGTCCTGGGAGTCCTGGGAGCGGCGATTATCGTTACTACCCTGACAGAGCTTGGCGTTTCCCTAAGCCTTTTCTTGGGCCGCGAGCTAGAGTAAAGGAGGTTGTACAGAATACATGTTTGATGATCGAACCCTGCGGCGACACCGTCTATCCGCTTTGGCCAACGGAGCAGTTATTGGGCTAGGAATAGCGACCGTACCGATTGGGCTTATTTTTGTAGTAGTTGGGATAGCAATAGAGGTTTGGCAGCGGTCCCGCATATCCAGGCACAGGGAATAGCCTCTCATGTCACTGCTGTCATGCTGAAGGAAGTCCCGGGTCTCGACTTGGTCGGGAGGATGATTGAAGCATCTTAATTCTAGCTAAGCGAGATACTTCGCCCCGATCCCGACCTGTCCCGATAACGGGATACGTCGGGAGAGCTCAGTATGACAGAGGGTGGACCCCGGTGGCTAGGCGAGGGAAAGGCCTGAGAGGCCCTTACTGACCGGCAAGCTGTTCCAGGATGGTCTCTATCTCATCTATCTGCTGCCCCAAGTCCTCCAGGGCCTGGCGCAGGATCTCCAGCTCCTCGGTAGTAAGTACAACATCTCCCGGCGGCACCGTGGGACCGGGGGTTGGAGTCTCGCCGGGGGTCGGCGGTTGGAAGATATCCCCATCGCCAGCTACCGCCGGGGCAACGGCGGGTATCTCCCCTTTCAGCGCCCGCACCGCATCTGCTAAGGTGGGCTGCATCACCACCCGCTGGCCGTCGGCCAGGATAATGCGTTTTAGCTCAGGGAAGTCCAGGGCCTCCGGTCTGAGGAAGATGGGCTCGGCATAGAGGATGGAATCGCCCAAGGGGATGACCAGCATATTTCCCCGCTGGACCTCAGAGCCCACCTGTCCCCACAGGGTAAACTGCTGAGAGATAGCAGCGTCGTTGTCAATGCGGGCCTCGATCTGGTTGGGCCCAAGAATGCTTTTGCCCTCTGGGAATCGGAACAGCACCATCTCACCGTAGTTGGGCGCGTCGTTTCGGACGGCAATCCAGGCCTTCAAGGGGTCGCGCCGATCAGGGGTGAAGGGCTGGATGAGAAGAAATTCCTCTTTTTCCTCGCCTGGCAGCCTTGCCAGGATGTAGTAGGGCTCCAGAGGCCCCTCCCGCCCAAAGGAGGTCTGATTGGGTATGGACCACTGGTCACCTTTTAGAAAGAAGGTCTCTGGATTTGTCATGTGGAACTGGAGGAGCATTCGGGTCTGAATGGTAAACAGGTCACGCGGATAACGGACGTGCTCTTGAAGAAATGATGGCATCTCCTCCTTGTCCTTGAACAGGTCAGGAAATATCTTACGGTAGGTCTGGATGAGAGGATCATCGGGCTCGAATACGTAGTAGTCCACCGTGCCATTAAAGGCATCAACCACGGCCTTAACACTGTTGCGAATGTAGTTGAACTCGCCGGTAATCCAGGGCGTGGAGTAAGGATACTGAGACGTGACGGTGTAGCCGTCCTGAATGAAGAATATCCGTCCATCGGCTACCACCTGATAAGGGTCGCTGTCGGGACGCAGGAAAGGCGTGATGGTGTTAAACCGCTCTGGCAACGTGCGACGATACTGGATCTTGCTGCGGGAGGTATCAATCTGACCCGAGATAAAGATATTGATGTCCGTGAACTCCCATGCGTAGACCGCTCGTCTGAAGATAGAGCTTAAGTTCACGCCGCCGGAGCCATCGTACACCGTAAATACCGGCTCGGAGCCTTCCCCCTGGAAGTCAAGCTCCTTTTGGTCAGTCCCCACGATAATGAACGAGAGGCTCTTCAGCCCGTAGTAAATACCCGCCTCTTGCAGCTCCAGCTCCTCAAACCCCTCGGCGGGGGTGGCGGGAATGCCCCTTAAGAGCATTTGGGGCTGACCGTTGGCGTTAACGGCGTTTACGGCGCTCATGGCTACACCGTGGCCGTGGGTGAAGACCAGGTGACGGTTGACCCAGTTTTGGGCTTCTACCGGCAGCTTCTCCGCCGAGATCTCCCGGCTGGACAGCATCACCTGCTCCACCTGGCCGTTTAGCAGGTACCGGTCTACTCCCACGCTCTGGAAGTCGTAGAAGAACTGGACGAACTCCACCTGGTTGTAGATCTCCCCCAGAGGACGCTCGTCCCACAGGCGAATGTTATCTATGGTTCCACGATTTTCTTCGATAACTGCCGGCGTTATTCTCTCCAGGCCCAGATGGTCCCGCTCGGTTTGCTGTTCTATGTCGAAGGCCAGCCGGGTAAACTCGATGCTGTTGGCTATGAACTCCACCTCCTTGTCAAACTCGCTGGGCTCCACCTGAAAACGCTGAACCAGGTTGGGGTACACTCCCCCTACCAGAATAGCCATACCCACCCACAAGCCAAAGGAGGCAATCATAAGGCGGTACCCGGACATGAAGGCACCCGTCACCATGAGACCACCACTCAGAAGGGCAATGACAGTAAGGATGGCGCGAACGGTCACCCGGGCGTTATCATCGGTGAAGCCCACCCCAAAGACGGCTCCCGAGGGTGAGTAAAGCAGCTCCCACCGCCCAATCCAGTGGCCTGCGGCGATGACCACGAAGAGGACCGCCGCGATGCCCGCCACATGGATCTTTACGTTGCGGGGAATCGTAATGTCCTTCTCTCTGAGGCCAAAGAGGACCACGTACAAAGCCAGTACGATCAGCAGGACCACGATTGCCGCTCCCAGGGACCATCCTCGAATGAAGCCCAGGAGGGGAAGGGTGAAAACGTAAAAGTCTACCCCTTTGTTGAAGATGGGCTCCACCAGAGGTATGGCAGTGGCGGCGCCGGTGGTGGGGTCCACCTCGGTAAAGGGGGTAGAGTTGGCGAACTTCAGCACCGTCTCCCAGCGACCTCCCGCAGCGGCTCCAAAGGCCACTGCCGCGATGAGGGTGACCAGGCCTGCAGCCCCGGCTAAGGCCTTCCGGAGCAGCTGGTAGGCCTGGGGTGTAAGGGTGGGCGGCACCTCGTCCCGGGTTAGACGGAAAATCAGGTAGATGTTGGGGACTATCAGAAGGGTGAAAACTCCGGCGGCGGCGAAGAAGAGCCAGATACGGGTGACAAGGATCTTGCGGAACACGCTGAGGTAGCCCAGGCTGTCGAACCAGAGCCAGTCAGTATAAACGCCTTTGCCCCAAGACAACCCAATGATCAAGAATATGAGGCCCACGCCGACCAGGCCCCACTTGATGGCCTTGCCGGTCCACGGTGGGAGGTTGAGGTCGCTTACGTCGATAGGTCGCTGGCGACCTCGGTTACCGTTTTCTCCGTATGGATTCTGCATGGGGCTATAGCAACTCTAAGCTGGAATCAACGACTGCTGCGAAGGAAGGCTGACTGCTGTGTCCTTCAAAGGGGATGCATTGTAGCACGTTGATACAGAGACAGTCTATTGGGGACGCATCCTAAGACCACATCTCTGCCACATCAATCGCTCGCATGAAGGCCACGTTAGGGAAGGTACGGATGTAGTTGATAAGCCGCTCCAGCATGAGGAGCCTGCCCGGGCGGCCAATTATGTGGGGATGCATGGTCAGGTGAAAAGATCGGCCATACCTGTATAGCCCCTCAAACTCGGCCTTCCAGCTCAAGTACACCTCATCGGGACTTTTCATCGGCCCGGCCCGCTGGGTACCTGGAGAGTAGGAGAAGTGAGGAGCATCGTCCAGGAGCCAGTGGATGGGAAGCTCCACCAGTCGTCCCTTGGGAGTGTCCACGTAGTAGGGAGCGTCATCCCCCATTAAGCTGGTGTCGTATTTGAACCCCAGAGAAATCAGATACTCCAGGGACCGTTCGCTCAACTCCCACGATGGTGAGCGGTACCCCAGGGGTCTCTGTCCCGCCGTTTTTTCAAGGATGGATATACCCTTTTGCAGCACCGCCCACTCCTCCTCGGCGCTGAGGGTGGCGGGAGGCTCGTGCATGTAGCCGTGGTGGCCCACCTCATGGCCCCGCTTAACGATCTCCTTCATTAAATCTTGGTGGTTCTCGGCTATGAAACCCGGAACAAAGAAGGTGCTTTTGATACTGTAGCTGTCCAGCAGGTCCAGGATACGGGGCATGGCCACGCTGGGGCCGTATTCCCCCATAGAGAGGAGGCTTGGCATGTTAACGGCGTTGGGATTCCGGTTAATGGATCCGCTGGAGCCATCTATGTCAAAGGTCAACAGAGCTACGCAGTGGATGTCTCCGGGCCAGATGCCTGCCATGATTCACCTCCTTTCGAATTGGTTTCCAGCCATACCATAGACTACGCTGACAGGAGGTCTTTCAGCTTCTCGGCCACCGATTCTAGCGGCGCCAAGACTGAACTCTCTTCCCCGCGTCTTTTCAGCTCTACCGAGTCCGTCTTCAGCGTCCGCTGACTTACCACCAGCCGAACTGGGAGACCCAAAAGGTCGGCGTCGTTGAACTTTACCCCGGCGGTCTCTTCCAGGCGGTCATCGTAGAGGCACTCGATTCCCTCTTTCCACAGGGATTCGTATATGCCGTCGGCTGCTTTGGCCACATTCGCGTCGGAAAGGTTCAGGCCTACAATGTGAACGTGGTAAGGTGCTATGGGGGTGGGGAAAAGCACTCCCTTATCGTCGTGGTTCTGCTCGATGGCGGCGGCCAGGAGCCGTCCTATGCCGATGCCGTAGCAGCCCATGATTACCGGCTGCTGGTGTCCCTCCCTATCGAGGTAATGGACCCCAAGGGTGTCGCTGAAAAAGGTGCCCAGCTTAAAGATATGGCCCACCTCTATGCCTCGCGCCGACTCCAGCACACCCTCACAGCAGGGACACCGTTGTCCCGCCTGAGCCAGAGCGATGTCTAGAAGGTCGTCCACCTGAAAGTCCCTGGGATAGTTGGCGTTTCGCAGGTGGGTATCGGGCTTGTTGGCTCCCACCACATAGTTGGAGCCCAGGAGAACTGAGTCGTCGGCCACGCGGCGGATACCATCAAGGCCCACCGCAGAAGCGTAGCCGGCGATCAGACCCGCTCGCCGTACCTCCTCCTCCGTCGCAAGGTGTAGATCGGTGGCTTTTAGGTGGTTCCTGAGCTTTACCTCGTTGACCTCCAGGTCACCCCGGATGGTTACGAACACCACCTCGCCATCTGCGTTGTAGAAGACGGCCTTTAATGTCTTATTTTCTGGGATGCCCATGAACCGTGCCAGTTCGGCGATGGTCTTGACTCCTGGGGTGGAGACCTCCTCCAGTGGCAATGGCGTTTCCTCGGGCAGGGGTGGCTTGACCCCGTGGGCCTTCTCCAGATTGGCGGCGTAGTTACACTTGGTACAGGTCATCACCGTATCTTCGCCGGTGGGGGCAGGCAGGATAAACTCGTGGGAGTCCTTGCCACCAATGGCGCCACTATCGGCCTCCACCATCAGGGCCGGCAGGCCACACCGTTTATAAATGTTGCGGTACGCTTGGGCCATAGCCTGATAGCTGGCCTCCAGACCATCCTCGTCGGCATCCAGGCTATAGGCGTCCTTCATATCGAACTCTCGAACCCGAATGAGTCCGCCACGGGGCCTGCGTTCGTCTCGAAACTTGGTCTGTATCTGATAGGGAATGACCGGTAGGTCCCGGTAGCTCTGGATGTAGGTCTTGGCCAGATAGCTGATGACTTCTTCATGGGTGGGCGCCATCACCATGGTGCGATCCCGCCGGTCCTGCAGAGTGAACAGAGTGTCTCCAAAAGCCTCGCTTCTTCCCGACTCCTGCCACAGCTCAATGGGTTGCAACACCGGCATCCTGATCTCTTGACCCCCTGCGGCGTCCATCTCCTCACGGATGATGGCCTCGATTTTGCGCAGGGAGCGCCATGCAAGAGGCAGGTAGGCATACACCCCTGACGCCACTTGATAGATCATGCCCGCCTTTAGCATATACCTGTGGCTGGGCATCTCTGCCTCAGCGGGGTCTGTACGCATGGTCTTGGTGATGAGCTTGGTAAATCGCATGAAAACCGAGTGCCTCTCCAGGGTCAAAACGTGGCCTATTATACCCTAATCTACGTCACGAGGGCCTTTGGGATTTTGGATTAACCGGAGAAGAAGGCCCAATTTTCAGAAGCCTGACAAGTCCGTCAAGAAAGCTTTTATAGTATTGCTGTAATTGTGGCATTAAATAAGACGAAACACAGCTATGCGACGAAATTATTTAACGGAAGTGCACCTTGACATGCCTATCACCTGTAAGTAAGCTATAGGGGATTTCACTCATTCTTGCCCGTTTACTGGGCATCGAAGAGCCGCGCGCTCTCTCTATCAAAGCAAATCAATCACAGACGTTGCAACATTTCTGAAAAGAGGAGGAGAGATGGGAAGCAAGAACATTGCTCTAATGGCACATCTGATGCGTCGGGCAGGCTTCGGCGCCTCTTACGAAGAGCTGGAGGCCAGAGTCGCCAAGGGATACGAGGACACCGTTGAGGAGCTTTTGGACCCTGAACGGCACGGTGTGCCTCCTTTGGACACCTTCCTGATGTACCGGTATCACCCCATGAACGAAATTCCGGGAGCCCCTCCTTACGGCTCCATGAACTTTATGTACTACATGCTGACCACCCAGCGTCCCCTGGAGGAAAAGCTGACCCTATTCTGGCACATGGTCTTTGCCACGGGGAACTCCAAAATTGACAACCCCACGGAGATGAACCGTCAGATAAACATGTTCCGGGAACATGGCTTGGGCAACTACAGAGACCTGCTAATGCGCTTGGCCAAGGACCCCGCCATGATCTTCTGGCTGGACAACAACATGAGCCATAAACATGCCCCCAACGAAAACTGGGGCCGTGAGTTGTTGGAGCTTTTCTCCTTGGGCCAGGGCAACTATACAGAAGATGATGTCAAGATGGCCTCCCGGGCCTTCACCGGCTGGACCATTAAGCCAAAGCTGCCAAGGGCTCCTTATGGCCGCTTCCTGTGGCAGTTTGAGTATCGGCCCGAGGACCATGACGACGGTGAGAAGGAGTTTCTGGGCCAGAGGGGTAACTTCAACGGCGAGGATATCATTCATATCATCCTGCAGCAGCCCGCCACCGCTCGGTTCATTGCAAGACACCTGTACAGCTTCTTCGTGGCTGACGAGGTGCAGGTGCCAAGCTGGAATGACGTGGCGCCGCGAGACCCGGAGGCGGTGCAGGCCATCGCCGACACCTTTACAAAGTCGGACTTCGATATGAAGTCTACCCTTAGATTCCTATTCAACTCCGAATTTTTCAAGGACGAGAAGGTCTGGTTCGCCAAGGTAAAGAACCCCGCCGAGGTTGTGGCGGGAACTACCCGATTGGTGGGCGACTTCCAGGAGCCGAAGCCGGGAGTAATGCTGCTGACGCTGGAAGCCGGATACCAGGGCCAGGAGCTGATCAACCCTCCCAGCGTTGAGGGGTGGCACACTGGCAGCGAGTGGGTAGACACGGGCGCTCTGGTCCGCCGGGTCAACTTCGTGGCTGAGATGCTGGGCGATGCCAGCAAACCCGGAGTCCAGTCCATTATCAATAAGCTAGGTTCCAAAGATGCCCTCTCTCCTGAAGAGGTGGTGGATGGATGCCTGGAACTGCTGGGCGCCATTAGAGTTGAGGACGGTACCCGCCAGCAGCTCATAGATCACGTCAAGGCCGGTGGCGAGGTCAAGCGAGGCTCATCTGAGGAACAGGTTCGGGCCTTTAGCCAGCGGGTGACCGAGGTGTTGCAGCTCATCGCCGCCACCAGAGAGTACCAGTTCGCCTAAAAGACCAGCCCAACAATCAAGGGCTACTTTAGAGATTTAATTTATGAATGGGAGGTAGTGATGGCGTTAATACAGACCATTGGGGAACGCACCTACACCTATAGCCACTGCGTTGGAAGCCTCTTTGCGTTCACCGCCCCAACGGACCTTGTCCTGGGAGCCAAGGGTGTCGTGTACGCTCCAAGCCGTGGAGCCGATCCGGGATACCCACTGGGCGGGAGGCAGCGTTGGACAAAGTGGGACTTGGAAGAAGATGTGAAAATCGTCGATGCTGGTGATCAAGGCAGCAATGACGGCGAGTTGCTGTGGCCCACCGCGTTGGACCTTGGGCCCGACGGCAACGTTTACATCACCGACGAGTACCTCAACCGCGTTTCGATCTTCTCCGACGATGGCGCCTACCTGCGCAAGTGGGGTACTCCGGGAAGCGGTGAGGGCCAGCTAGACGGTCCCACCGGCATGCGGTTCGATGGCGAGGGAAACGTTTACATTGCCGAAAGCCGCAACAATCGTGTACAGAAGTTTACCGCCGATGGCAAGTTCCTTTCAACCTGGGGTAAAGCGGGTAGCGGGCCGGGGGAGTTTAATATGCCCTACGGTCTCCACATAGACCGCCACGGCGACGTTTTTGTGGCCGATTGGGGGAATGACCGAGTCCAGAAGTTCTCCCCGGATGGCGATCTCCTCGCCCAGTTTGGCAGCTCTGGATCCGGCACGGGTGAGCTGCAAAGGCCCACCGGTTTGGCTACCGACAAGGATGGAGACGTGTACGTGGCCGATTGGGGCAACAACCGAGTCCAGGTGTACGACGCCGAAGGGGAGATCATAACCTCCTTCTACGGCGACGCTCGGGAGCTGTCCAAATCCGCAACTACCTTTGTCAGCGCCAACTCCGACTTCGTAAAGGCCCGCAAGAGAGCCGATACATCCCTGGAATGGGCCTTCCGCCGACCAGCGGCCGTGGCGGTGAATGAAGATAACCAGATCCTGATAATTGAGTCCATCAGCGGGCGGATTCAGATATACCAGAAGGAAGAAGACTACCTAGACCCCCAGTTTAACCTCTAGGGGCATCAGTAGCCTCAGTCAATTAGGCTTAAAAAAGAAGGGCCCGCTTCAAGCGGGCCTTCTTGATTTATTGGAAGGCAGGTCCTTTAGGGCCCTACGGAGTCCGCCGATGAGAGGTAGCCCCAGAGGACAAGCTCCTCCCCCGTGGGCTGCTGGAACCTGCTTGTAGACTCCACCGTCACCCCTATCCACTGATACTCAGCCATGGTGTGATCAGGATCAAGGAGAGCAACTCCCCACCCCGTCTCATCTATGAATAGAGAACCCAGGTTGAAGTCCGTATCTCCTTTCCTCAGCCAGATGTCGTACCTCCTCGTTGGAGGCAGGGGCTCTAGGCCGGTAGCAACGAAAACACTCCGTTGTTTGTCAAAGCTGAACATTAAACTCCCCTGAGATGTAGCGCCCTCTTGGGCCTCTAGGTTCAGCGCTCTTGTATCGGGTAGAGTGAGCATATAGATCATAGACCTCTGGGTGCGAAGAACCTCAAGCAACTGCTCGCCGCTGGCGGTCAGGTCGTCCATCTGCTGGGACAAGGACTCGTTTCCCAGGCTGAGCTCAAAAACCTCCGCCGTTACGGCATCATTCCCTTCCGTCAAGCGATTAACCTTCTCGGCTACCTCAGCTACCATCGAGCTATCCTCATTAAGCTCCGTAAGCTCCGATACTTTTTGGGCCACGAGGTTGCTGCCATCCCTTAGCAGGGCAAGCTCCTGGGATAGGGTGACGTTGCCCCTCTGAAGTCCTGCCACCTGTTCAGTTAAGGCCTGATTGGTCTCCTTGAGATCGTCCATCTTCCCGGAGGTCCGCAAGGTAAAGGCCAAGACTCCGCCTAAAAGTAGCAGAGCAATGGGGGCGGCGGCGTAGGCAAAGGCGGTAAGAACGGACACTGGCCTTCGCCGTGGTTGTCTCCCAGGCGCCGTTGGAGTTACATCACGGCTATGAGGTGGTGGGGCCACCTCTTCCATGATTCTCGCCAGTATTCGTTCAGGCGGGGAGACCTGCTCAACGCCCAGGACCAGATTGGCCACCACTTCTCTTTGCTCTCTAACCAGGGCTGAGCACCAGGGACAGCCCTCCAGATGACTCTCCACCTGAAGGGTCTCCTCCGGACTAAGGGCGTCCAGTACGTAGGCTGGTATTAAATCTTCTATGTCTTTGCAAACCACTTGCTATTGCACCATGGAACTATTGAATATGGCCCTCAGCTTTTGGATGGCGAGACGAAGCCGTGTCTTCACCGTACCCAGTGGCTGGTCGAGCATTTGTGCGATCTCCGACTGAGAATAGCCTTCGAAATAGGACATTAAGACAACCTTCCGTTGAGCTTCAGGAAGGGTCTGCAAAGCCTTTACTACCTCCTCACGGTCCATACTTCGATGGGCCTCATCCTCAGTATCGACCTGATACAGAGAGTGGAGGTTAAAAAGGTCTCGAGCTACGCGATCGGTAGAGTCCCGAGCCCGTTTGGCGGACCTGACGTGGTCTATGACGCGGTGGTGGGCAATGCTCATGAGCCAGCCTTTGGGTGAACCTCGCTGTGGATTGAAGGTTGAAGCCTTTTGCCAGAGGGCAAGAAAGACTTCCTGGGTAATCTCTTCAGCGATGGCTTCATCTCTGAGCATGTACCTCGCCAACGAGAATACCGAGGTCGCGTAGCGTTCATAGAAGCATTCCAAGGCATCCTTATCGCCATGGGCAATCAGGGTAAGGAGATTTTCATCTCCCAGGCTCTCGTATTTGCCCACCTAGTCCCCCTTGCCAGGAGACGCTAAACCCTTTCCCTATTCTTGCTACGCAAAGGAACCCAAGTTGGATTCAGGAGTAGGGCTAGTTCAGCGTCGCAATGGTCTTCCACAGGGCCCTAATCTGGCCCCTCACTCTTTTTGCATCCTCAGCTTCAGGCTGAAGTTTCAGATAGGACTCTAGGTCTTCAATAGCCCTCCCGTACTGGTTCGTCCTAGAGAACATCCAAGCCCGTTCTTTAAAATTGCCGCTCATGTGGGGGTCTACAAGGGCAACCCGATCGGCCGCAGCTATCGCCATATGGTAGTCGCCCTTTTTGGTGTACACATTCTTTAGATTCGCCAGGAGTCGAATAAGGAACTGCCTTTTGGTGTAGGGTCTAAAGTGGTGGTCTGTCAACTCGACCTTGCCACCAAACATATTTCTTATGAGGTGAACACAATCCTCCCTTGACAGAAGCCTGCCATAGTGAAAGGGATCTACATATATCTCTGTGTCAGGGGAGGCCGCTCTCATAACCAGGTGTCCTGGCAATCCAATAGGCTCAAAGAATATACCCAGCCGGGAGCCTACCTCCATGTATACCAAGGACAGGGTAATAGGAATGCCTCTTTTGCGCTTTAGGACCTGGTTTAGATAAACGTTTCTGGGATTGTAGTAGTCTTCTTCATCGCCGCAGAAACCCTGTGTCACCCCCAGGTAAAGGCTTAATCTCCTGAGCTTTGTAGAGAGGTCCATGGACGGTTCCAGATTTTCGCTGACTTTCTGCGCCATCTGATCCAGAATAGAGTTTGAGCCTTCGATATCTACGTCTGGGGAATCCTCCGCGGCGATATAGAGAGCTCCCTGGGCCAGGTCCAAGTCCTCTCCCAAGCGGCCTACCATATCGGCAAACAGTTGGCGATATACAGTCTTGGTATCCATCACACGCTTAAAGGTTTATCAGGTCTTAAGTACTCCACACTTTACCCTCTAGGCTGTCGAGGGTCAACGAAGTCCAAAAAACCGTAACTAAGCAGAGGCGGTTAAAGACGCAGCGCTCCAGACCAAGCACGACTGTGAAACTATTACATCAGTGGGGCTATAAACCCCGGAGTGGCGATTGTAAAGCTAGTCGCCTGGGTGAATCGCCTCGGTGGCCGCTTCCTGACGAGGCTTAACGTGCTCCACCGCTACCTGCAGATAGTCTCGCAGCAGTCGGGGCAAGAGGAAACGGCTCCTCACGCTCTCTCTGGCGGCAGCGCCCAAGGAGTTCTTAAACTCAGGCTTCTCTAGGAGCTTGACTATCTGACTGGCACATTGATCCACGCTGTCTACAAGAAAGCCGTTGGCGCCGTCCTGAATCTGTGCCCTTATCCCTCCCACGTTTCCACCAATGACAGGCTGACTTTTCCACATCGCCTCGGTAACGGTGAGGCCAAAGCCCTCCCTGATGGACTTTTGTAGGATTACATCAGAGGCGGTTTGGAAGGCGTTAACTACCCTGTCCACCACCTGTAAGGGAATGTCGGAGTCACCATAGAGATGTATATCGCCGTCATTGTTCACGTAAGCCTTAAGACTTTCGAGGATCTTCTTGCCTTCGGGATCATCGGCGGCATGGGAGGCGCCCAGGTAGGCTAGCTGAAGGTCTGGGATAGCCTTCTTGGCCTCTTTATAAGCATCCACTACACCCCAGGGGTCCTTCCAGGGGTC
Organism: Chloroflexota bacterium; assembly: GCA_027294635.1. Lineage (GTDB taxonomy): Bacteria > Chloroflexota > Dehalococcoidia > Lucifugimonadales > JAPULR01. The sequence continues at coordinate 16,888 of JAPULR010000008.1, forward strand.
GAAGCGCGACACCTGAGTAACCAGGGGACGGCTGGTATCTATCCCCATATTCGACAAGAAGCTGAGGGCTTTATCCATAGGCATGGACTGGTTCTTAACGCTCAGTGGATCAATAGCGGGCGGTATAACGTAAACGGCCGCATCTCCCAAACTGGGAGGAACGTAGGCAGGCATCGAGAAAACCTTGGCGTCCGCTAAGTGAATGTTAGGAAGCACAGCATCTAATGTCCCTTCGTTGGGCGTGGAAAGGTCTATGTGACAGACCCAGATCACTAGAGGTCGGCGGCCTTCTGGGATGAGAGGTATCAAGGGCAGAAGCTGAGGGTCGTGTAGGAACCAAACATCGCCAGCCAACGGCCCAAAATCCAGGGAGTTAGCCTCCCCGCCATATTGTGTATAGGTTTCCATCTCCTCAGGAGTCAGGTGGCCATCAGCGCCCTGGAGCAGGTTATGGAGCTTTTTAGTAACGTCAAAGAAGTTTCTGGACGGGGTGATTACATACCAGTCCATATCCAGTCCCAGTCCCTTGCTAACGGGAACAAGGGACCGCAGGATCTCCGCGACACCACCACCGACCGGCGTACTGTTGACATGCACAATGCGCGCGCCACGCATCTCTTGGGCCAGAGAACGAAGGTTTTCGGTGAGGTTAGGGTCAAGGAGTTCGGCGTAGGGCTCGAAGGGGGCGAGGGCCAGATCTACTCGGTGGAACATTCTTCCACTCCTAACAATGTTACCATCCCTTGGATGGCAAGATTCAGATTTACCAAAGTAGGGGAATCGTATACAGCCTGGAGGACGGATTTCAATGGTAAAGAGGAACCAAATTGAAGCGATATTATCGGGCGGTTGATCCTTCTAATTGTGATGACCGAAAGTTAGATCCTAAATCTTGAAATCCCCAGGGCTTAGATCCGAATCCCGCGGCACAAAACAAGGCTAATTACAACCGCAAAATAATTATATCATGGGTTCCTGTAGCGAATGCGGAATATAGTACAATTCTTCGTCAATGGGATGCTAAATAGGTATCATTAGGCATCGCTACGCCCGACTTTTGAGACCCATAACCATCACGATACTGTACTAAAGGACCATTGACATCTGGCCGTAGCGCGCTGTGGGCTGGAACCCGGCGGTATCTCGGTCCCCGATGTCATAAATGTCCTTCAGCCCTTGTACCTTTAACCGTAGTCTGTCCCGAAGACCCTTAGGTGCGTAGCTGGCTGGGTAGAGGCGCTGATAGGTTTCCACCAGGTCCGGATAGGCCTGCTGCAAAAAACCCATGAAGTGCTCTTTTGTACCCTCCTTTAGGTACAACACGTTGGTGCCCAGGAAACGGGCTCCATGCTCCGATGCTGCCCGCGTCACTTCTTCGAGGTTGTCTTGTGTGTCGGTGATACCAGGAACTACAGGGGCCAGGAGGACCCCGGCGAAAACGCCACTGAGCACAAGCTTTTCCATGGCTTCAAGGCGCTTCTTTGGCGGAGGTGTGCCGGGCTCTAGCTTACGCCAGAGATCCTGGTCCAGGGTAGTGATGCTGAAACAGACGGCGCAACCCGACATCCTGGTGAGGTCCAAAAGCACATCGGCATCGCGTACCACCATGGTTCCCTTGGTCACCAGACTTATAGGTGTGTAGTAGTCTCGGAAAGCCTCAAGGCAGCGTCTTGTGATGCGATACTTGCCCTCAATAGGCTGGTAGGGATCCGTGGCTGTGCCCACAGCCACCGTTTGATTTCTCCAAGAAGGCCTGGAGAGATCTCGTCGCAGCACCTCAGGGAGGTTGGTCTTGACGATAATCACGCTGGTGAAGTCCTTGCTGGGGTCAAGGTCGTACAGAGAATGGTACCTCCTGGCAAAGCAGTAATGGCACCCATGGACGCACCCTCGGTAGGGGTTAAGGGACCAGGCAAAGCTCATGTTAGCCACCCTGTTTAGTGCGTTCCTAGCCTCCACCTCCTCGTAGTGCACACGTTCCATGGTCCCGCCTATAAGAATATATGTTCTAAGTTTAGTAGACTAGAAGATGAACGTCAAGAGGCGGAGGATAAGTTAGACACGTAAGCTGAGGTGGATCGTTGGAGGGTGGACTGAGAAGGCGTTTCCTGTGAGCACGTCCGAACTGAGAGTGGAACCTTATATTAGTTCCGCCAGATCCTCAATTTGGCAAACCAGCCAGTGGCTAATGTCTTCGCGGCGTATGCTCTCGGCCATTTCGGTGGCGCGGCGCTTTTTCTCCTCGGGCCTCATAGTCAAGGCCTGGTACATAGCCTGCATGGTCCCCTCCACGTCGGCGGGAGATACCGTAAGGGCTCCATGGCATAGCTGATAGTAGGCTCCGGTGCTCTCGGAAAGGATGAGCACCCCGTCTTCGGTGTTGACCAGGGGACCCTCTTTCGCCACCAGGTTCATACCGTCAATGACGGCGTTAATTAAGAGAACGTCGTAAATCTTCATGCCGGCAATGGCCTGGGTATAGTTGTTTTCAAAGTAGGGCTTAATGGGCTGCCATTCATCGGTGCCGTAGGTGGTGTTTATCTCGCCAATGATTTGTTGGATGTCTTCCATGTATCGCTGGTACTGGCGGATGTGTGTCCGTGAGGGCACCAGAAAAGCCAGGAAAGAGACTTTACCCTGGAGCTCAGGGTAGCGAGACAGCAGAAGGCTAAAGGCCCGGAACCCTCGGACCACATTCTTGCTGGGCTCCGCCCGATCCACCCGAATTATGGTGCTACCCTGGATTTCTGAGCGCAGCCTTCGCTCATAGTCCAGAGCTCGGGGGGAGTTGGCTATGCGAATAATCTCCTCCACGTTGACGGAGATGGGATAGGCCTGCACCCGACAATGCCTTTCGCCAAAGTAGACCACCTGATTGTTGTGATCTACTTTGCAATCGGGCAGGAACTCCTCACAGGAGTCCAAGAAGTTCCTGACGTCGCTCATGGACTGAAAGCCCACTACGTCGGCGGAGACCAGGCTACGGCAGATGCTGTTGCGCATGTAGTTAGGCAAAAGCTTCCAGTAACGGGCGGCGGGCCAGGGGATGTGGGTGAAATGCTGTATAACAGCATTGGGCAAGCCCTCCCTTACGAAACCCGGAGTCAGGTAGAGATGGTAGTCGTGGGTCATAACTATGGGCGCTCCACCTGCCTGAAGCCCTTCATCCACCACCGTCTTGGCGAAGGTCTCGTTTACAAGGACATAGCCATCATTCCAGGCGTCGTGGACGTTGGCGTCCACGTTGGGACTGTAGGGAGAGTTCCACATATAGTGCTGAAGGAACCACAGAAGAGGATTGCAGAAGATGTTGTAGTACTTGTGGTAGACTCGCCGAGGAGTTGAAACGTAGCGTACTTGAGCCCTTTGGCCCGGCAGAGTGGACTTGACTTTGGCGCCCTGGCTTTGCTCCGCTACTCTTCGGTCGCCCTCCCCCATGGCACTGGCAACCCATGTAAAGTCCAACATTCGCGTTAGGGAGCTGAGCGCCGTAACAACACCACCACTGCCCCTCCGGGCCTCAGTACGCCCATCTTGGGTAACGTGGTGCTCAATGGGGCCGCGGTTGCTGGCCAGTATCAGGGGTCGTTTTGACAGGACGGAGTCACACAACTCCCTTAAACGCCCCCACTGCCCTTCCTGTATTCCTTCATCCATGACGCACCGCGGATGGCAGGATAGTTGGCTTCCCCTACTTGGGCCTGCAACGGAGGAACCGTTGGCAAAGATGTGAAAATTGTGTGGCCCAGGGTATGAAGCGGAAAATCAAGGGCACTGTAGCACCTACCCTATACCTTGTCAACTTTGACCGGGTGGTGGAGTAAGCTTGTGAATCATTGTGGCTGGAATACCGGCGGGTCCTTGAAACCGCCCCTCCGGTTCTTTTATTTGACGCAAAATCCTGGCGTTTTGATGTACTCGATTCAGGAGATAACACGGCCCTCCCCCATGATTAGTCGAGAAGGGCTCAGTTTCTTTTTATAGGGGTAAACTGGGTCGCTGCTCAACTGTAAGTTACCTTGACACTAGGAAAAGGGACTCTATATAATGGGGATGAGCCTGCATGGGAGGTCTCTTGTAGGCCCTTGCACCTTAACAATTGGATAGTGGAAGGAAGTAAGGTAATTCGTCAGAGAGTTTGATCCTGGCTCAGGGTGAACGCTGGCGGTGCGTCTAATGCATGCAAGTCGAGCGAGAACCTCCGGTTCGCCGGAGGGGAGAGCGGCGGACGGCTGAGTAACGCGTGAGCAACCTGTCCTTGAGTGGGGTATAACCTCGAGAGATCGAGGCTAATCCCGCATAAGTTCCCCCAACCCTGGTTGGGGGAGGAAACCCAGCTTGCTGGGGCTCGTGGAGGGGCTCGCGTCCTATCAGGTAGTTGGTGAGGTAACGGCCCACCAAGCCGAAGACGGGTAGCTGGTCTGAGAAGATGGTCAGCCAGAGGGAAACTGAGACACGGTTCCCACTCCTACGGGAGGCAGCAGCAAAGAATCTTGGGCAATGGGCGAAAGCCTGACCCAGCGACACCGCGTGGAGGATGAAGGCCTTCGGGTCGTAAACTCCTTTTCCAGGGGAAGAGAAAGGACGGTACCCTGGGAATAAGCCCCGGCTAACTACGTGCCAGCAGCCGCGGTAACACGTAGGGGGCAAGCGTTACCCGGATTTATTGGGCGTAAAGAGCGCGTAGGCGGCTGGATAAGTCTCCTGTGAAATCTTCCGGCTCAACTGGAAGAGGTCAGGGGATACTGTTCGGCTTGAGGGCAGCAGAGGAAGACGGAATTCCCGGTGTAGCGGTGAAATGCGTAGATATCGGGAGGAACACCAGAGGCGAAGGCGGTCTTCTGGGCTGTGCCTGACGCTGAGGCGCGAAAGCGTGGGTAGCAAACCGGATTAGATACCCGGGTAGTCCACGCCCTAAACGATGGACGCTAGGTATGGGGGGTATCGACCCCCTCCGTGCCGAAGCTAACGCATTAAGCGTCCCGCCTGGGGAGTACGGCCGCAAGGCTAAAACTCAAAGGAATTGACGGGGGCCCGCACAAGCGGTGGAGCGTGTGGTTTAATTCGATGCTAAGCGAAGAACCTTACCAGGG